>NZ_JAOQJE010000009.1:123425-124592 GCF_025567315.1 Agathobaculum ammoniilyticum | reverse complement strand
GCATTTTGGAAAGACAGGGTAATATCGCGGGTATTGTCCCAGCTGAAGGTCTGGATATCCGCACCGTCTGTTGCATACCCCTCCGGCGCGGCGATCTCATACACCTCGAAAGAGCCAGTGGGCAGGTCCCTGCCCTGGATGGTGAACTCGCCCAGCGCGTCCGTTACGTAGGTATTGACAAAATCGTTATCTATGCCCTTGACCTCAAACTTTGCGCCCATCAGGTTCCGCCCGTCCGCGCTGGAGGTCTTATGTACCTTGAAAACGTGGTCGTCACTGTTGGCCAGTGTCACTTCAACGGTCTTATCACCCGTGCCAGTGTTTACCACTTTATCCGGCAGCAGGGTGTAGCCCTCCGGTGCTTCGGTTTCCTTGATGGTGACATCGGTGTTGAGGGGTAAGTCAAGAAAAACAGCTTCACCATTGCCATTTGTCGTTTGTTCATCTGTTTTCTGCGCGCTATCTTTTTGATAAGTGATTTTGAAAGTACAACCCTGCAATGGCGCACCATCTTTATCAGTCTTCAAAATCTTGAGATTAACTTTTTCCTGTGTAGACAATGGATTAGAGTTAAATTGCAACTCATTGCTCAACTTTTGCACAGCGGGTTCCACCATGATAACCGGCTGTACACCCGAACTGGTTGTGCTGGCTGCGTACACATTATAGCGATCCACGTTCATGCTGGTTACGATTTTTGTGGTCAGTTTATCCTGATCTGCGTCCATCTGCTCCGCTGTGGCCTTGGGGATACAGAACAGGAAGGTTTCACCATAGGCTGTATCGTTGCCGTTCTTGTACAGGTCGTTGTTTTTCTGCACATTCTTCAGCGTAAGGCGCTGCGCCCCGCTTTCGTCATAGCTCTTATTGCCCTGGCTGTCCATGAGGAACGCACTGGACGGTACGTTGTCCGCACGGACGAAGATCTGATTGCCGCGCACGAACGTAGCGGACGCTGCCGCCATAGGCAGCACCATGTAGTCCTGTCCGTCTATTTCCTTTTCTGCAAATACACCAGAGTTTACAATACCCTGCGGCAAATCTACTGAGCCGGTCTTTTGTGCGGCGGGCGCGTACTCCGTGTTGCCGGGCGTGTAGTTGATGGTTGCACCTACCCACGGCGCATGCCCTTTTCCATTTGGCCCCCATACGCCATAGAACTCGTTG
>NZ_JAOQJE010000009.1:51001-123091 GCF_025567315.1 Agathobaculum ammoniilyticum | reverse complement strand
CGTAAACATAGGCCAGACGTTGCGTGGCGCGCCGTTCTGCTGGAACCACGCCTTTTGCACGCCTCTGTCCGCGATAGTGTACACCTCGCCTACGTTGATCTCAATGCTGGACGCCTCGTTGTCCTCATCTGCCAGCGGCATGATGCCGCTGTCCACTGCAGCGGCCAGCGGCACGCTGGTGAGGAGAGTAAGGGCGGACAATGCGCCTGCTGTGACCTGTCTGAAAATATCCTTTATCATGATTTGCCTCCTCATATTGGAATAAAAAAGCCGCCTTTCAAGGGAAAGGCGGCGCGCGCTGATGATGATTTACTTGTTTCATAGCCTGGATAAAAAGAAAGAGCGATTAGGTTGATCTAATCGCTCTGGTTGAGTTATAAACCGAACTCTTGCGCGCAGTAAATAGTTCCATTTTCTGAAACAGCAAAGCCGATGCCTACGCGAGTATAATCCTCATCTAAGATAGCATAGCGATGCCCATCCGAATTCATGAAATTATTCATTGCTGCTTTCATGGGATCAAAGCCCATCTCAACACCAAGTTGGGTCATGCGCCCTGCGCCTGTAATATTTTCGTGACTATACACATCATCTGCTGACATACCATTTTCGGCTGCGAAAGCACGCTCTTCATCAATATCAGAATGCCTAAACTCCGTGGTAAGATGCATGGCCCAATACTGCGCCCAACTCATAAGATTTTGGTCAATCTCCAATTCTGGGACACCAACCTTGCGGCGCTCTTCATTGATGGCATCTATCATTTCCAGTTCCCATTCTCGGAGCATTTCGTCCGTTACAGTAGTGGAACTGCTGCTGTTATCGGCATTGCCGTCCGTGCTATCGCCGCCGCTTGTGACTTCCTGACCCAGCGCCTTGCGCAGCTCATCTGCCCAGAAATGGTTTACCGTGCGGTCATCTTCGAACGAAACCGCGTCTACCGGCGCGCCTTTCATGGCGTCCAGTGCAGCGATAACGTCCTCTACCGTGCCGGCCGCTTTACCCGTGATGACCGGCGCATATTTTTTCGCCGTCTCAAGATATTTTTCCGGCCGCCAGTTGCAGTCTATCATGGCCTGATTGAATTCTGACATGGTTTTGTTCCACTTCGTAATGGCGCTGCCGCCGGCAGGCGTTGTGCTTTCCGTGTACGGCGCATCCGTGTCGATACGGACGCTCTCCGTAGCCGCGTCATAGGATACGCCAAAATCGATCTGCTTACCGATATCCCGCAGCTTCACATAATTGTTTCCGCTGATCTGGTAGGCCGTCATGCTGGCCTGCTTGCCATCTATGGTGATTTTCTGATCCGTCACCTTGGCAGACGCGCCGCTTACCGCCTCGTCCTTAATGCCCGCCACGCTGGGGGCCGTGCGCTCCGTGCTGATCTCTACGGTCTGCGTCTCGTTGTTCCACTCCACACCAAAGCCCACAAGCGTACCAATATCGCGCAGCTTGAAATAATTGTTGTCCGCTATATTGTACCCCGTGGGATAGACGCGGGGGCCATCAACGTAGACCGTCTGGCCCATGTCACGGGTGGGGGTGGCAATTACCGTATCAGCCGCACTGGCGAAAGGCACTGTACCGGCAATAAATGTCGCTGTACAAAGTAAAGCTGCAAGACTGGTCTTCATAAGATTTCACCTTCGCTTTCCATTCCTGTATCTTTACTTTACAGCGAGTGCGCGATGCTGTCAACCAAATTATTTTGAACCGAAATGTTGTCAATTGCAAGGGAAGCCGCTTTTACATCATACGGCGGCTTCCCTGCAAAGATTTCACAGGATAAAGAGAAGCGACCTTGCCTTCCTATAGAATATATAACACGTTATCGAACAGGCGGCGGACGTTGCCTGTGAATAAGCAGGTACATTGTCGAACGCCTCCTATACAATTTGTTTAACCAAATCGGGTGTATCAATTTTCAAAAGAAACTGCGCCGGATCGTGTTCGATTCGACGCAGTTTTGCCAGTGCAGTTTCAAGTGCTGCATCCGTTTTCCGTTTGTGGTTTTTGATAAACGCTTCCAGTATAATCACATTCCCCTTGGAATCATAGGTGAAAATAACACGGCTCAAGGTCGTCTTGTATTTGTCCCGCAATTCAAATAGCCGCCGGTATCTATCCATTTGGAAATGCTTGACCGGTGGTTTTCCTATCGTATCGCGCGGCAACAGCAGCATTGTGATAAACCATAGCAGTCGTTCCTGTTGCTTTGGGTGAAGTGTTTGTAAAAACTGCTTGATTGCATCTCCACCTAAATCATGATATGTATAAAGTATCTTCATAACGAAAACTCCTTTTTTTAATCAACAAGGTATGGGGCTTTTCTTGTTGCCAACATTCTGCCAACAAATCTGCAATTGCGAATAATCTGTTCTCTTCAAAAAGTTATAAAATTCAGAACAAATAACGCGAAACAAGCCTTAATAATATAGCCTAAAGGATTATAAAAAATATATATGAACACTTAAAATCCTCCGGTAGCGATACTGTGCCGGTTCGATTCCGGCTGGCGGCACCATCGTCCTCAAAGCCTGCAGCCATATGGCTGCAGGCTTTTTTCTGCCCGCCGGCGCAGCGCATCCCTGCCGCGCGCTGACGTGCCGGACGCGTCCACAGCCTCATCCTCTCGCCAAGCAAAACCCATGCCAGAAGTTGGCATGGGTTTTGCTTTATACTTTTTTGTGCCGTTGCGCTTACTGCTCGCCAAGCAAAGCCCCTCAACGCACAGATCGAAGACAGAGAGGAAGAACCAGATGGACGTCTTTGCAAACCACCCTGTTCAGCAGCAGACGCAAAACATGATCCTGTCCCAGCAGCAGCTGCAATCGCTGAAAATGCTCGAGCTGACCGCCCAGGAGCTGGAGAAATTCCTGCAGGAGGAATTCACAGAGAACCCCGCGCTCGAGTGGAAAAGCAGCTGGAGGACAGGCACCGCCCCCGCTGCGGAGCCGCTTTCCTACGAGGCCTCCTGCGGCCTGTACACCGACGAGGAGCAGTGGAAGCTGCATATCCTCGACCAACTGCAGCGGCATCCGTCTTTCCGCGCCCACGCTGGGGATTTTCTGCTTTTGCTGGACTGGGCAGACGACGATGGACTGTTCCGCACGCCGCTTGCGGAGTTCTACCAGTCCACAGGTATGCCCGCCGACACCGCGGCGCATTGCCTGGAGGTCCTGCGCGGCCTTGATCCGCCCGGCATCTTCGCAGCGGACGCCGCGCACTGTCTACTCCGGCAGGCGCAGGCGCGCGGTCTGCTTGACGACACGCTGCGCAGCATCATCCTGCGGTATCTGAGCGAGATCGCCTCCGGCTATTACGCCAAGATTGCCGACGAGCTGCATCTGCCCCGCAAAGCGCTCGCCCGTTATATCGACCTCCTGAAGGAGCTTTCCCCCCATCCGCTGAACGGACTTGTGGGCGGGGACGCGCCCTACCTTATGCCGGATATCACGCTGCGCAAAACCGACGGCGGCTGGGAGATCCTGCTCAACGACCGCACGGCCGACACCTACTGCGTCAGCCCCTACTGCGCGGCGCTCTATCAGCAGGCCCAGTCCCCCGAGCTGCACACCTACCTGAAGCAGTCGCTCGACCGCGCCCGTCTGATTATCAGCGCTCTCGCTCAGCGCCGCGAAACCCTCCTGCGGCTGATCCGCGCAGTCATCGCGCGCCAACGCCCGTGGCTGGACGGACGCGGCCCGCTCGCGCCGATGACCATGAGCCAGCTGGCGGCGCAGCTTCAGGTCCACCCGTCCACGGTTTCCCGCGCCGTGAAAGGGAAATACATCGAAACGCCGACGCACGGCACGCTCGCGCTGCGCGGCCTGTTTTCTCAGGAGGTGTCCGCCGAGGGTGTCAGCGCGAACGCCCAGGATGTGCGCGCCCGCATCCGCGGGTTGATCCAGCGCGAGCCGGCCGACGCCCCATACAGCGACCAGAAGCTCTCCGCCCTGCTGGAGGAGCAGGGCATCTATATCTCCCGCCGCACGGTCGCGAAATACCGGCAGGAAATGTGCATCCCCTCCGCGTTCGCGCGGCGGGAGGGACCGTCCGGTCCCGCTTGAAAACTTGAAAAAACGCCGCGCACACCTGATATTTTTCCCGCGTTCCGCTTGGATGGCACCGTTTTTGCTGCACAAATCAGTATAATATGTTCGCCTACGTGATGGGACGATAAATTTTTCAGATGGGAGATGTTTTGCATGAATCTTTGCATCCACGAACGGGACGGAGAAAAAAAGGTCTTTGACGGCCGCCAAGTCTATTGGCTGCACACACCGGAAAAGACCGGCGGGAGTTACAGCTCGATCTGCACGGTCAGCTATGACCCGGGCGCCAAGGCCAAGCCCGCTCACGCGCATGACAACGGCGAGGAGACCGTTTATGTGCTTTCCGGAACGGGAAAGGTCAAGGTCGGCGACAAGGTCATGGGGCTGGAGCCCGGAACCCTGGTGCTGTTCCCGCAGGGCGTGCCGCATATGGTATGGAACACCGGCGATATCCCGCTGCACATGGTCTGCTTCTATGCGCCGAACGCGGACGCTATCCAATATACCTTTTACGAGGATTTTGACTTCTGAACCACGCAACTGCAGCCGCGTCCAGCGCTCCGGACGCGAAAGAAAAGAAAGGAAGGATACTATGAAACAGCTTTACATTGGGCCGGAAATCCACCAGTTTGATACGTTCAAAGACTTTGCGGAGGAATTTACGCTGTGTGCGTCCGACCTGATCCTGACCAACGAATACATTTACAAGCCCTTTATCGAGAAGCTGGAGCTTCCTTGCGGCCGGATCTATCAAGAGAAATTCGGCCTGGGCGAGCCGACCGACACCATGACGCAGGCCATCCTGGACGAAGCCGCCAAGGGAAATTACGACCGTGTGATCGCGATCGGCGGCGGCACGGTCATCGATATCGCCAAGGTTCTGGTCCTCGGCGGCGGCGCAACGGTGGACGAACTGTACGACAATATGGTGGGCCTGACCAAGGCGCGCCGGCTCATCATCATCCCGACGACCTGCGGCACCGGCAGCGAGGTGACCAATATCTCCATCCTCAACCGCACCAGGCTGGGTACCAAGCAAGGGCTTGTCTCCCCCGCCATGTTCGCCGACCACGCCGTGCTCATTCCGGAATTCCTGCAAAGCCTGCCGTACAGCGTGTTTGCCACCAGTTCGATCGACGCGCTCATCCACGCGGTCGAGTCCTACCTCAGCCCCAGCGCAACTCCGTATACCGAGATGTACTCCCTGCAGGCCATGCAGGATATCCTGCGCGGCTACTGCCAGATCGCCGAGCGCGGGCAGCACGCGCGCTTCCAGAGCAGCGCGGAATACCTGCGCGCCAGCAATTACGCGGGCATCGCGTTCAGCAACAGCGGCTGCGCCGCAGTCCACGCGATGAGCTACGCCCTGGGCGGCAAATACCATGTGGCGCATGGCGAAAGCAACTACCAGTTCTTTACCGACGTCCTGCGCAAATACCAGGAAAAGAAGCCGGACGGAAAAATCCGCACGCTGGACCATTTCCTGCAGAATACGATTGCCGCGGCCGGCAGCGGCGCGGAGCTTGAGGGAGACACTGGCATCGACCTGCTGGAATGCCTGCTGTCCAGGGTGCTGGAACGGAAGCGCATGGCGGATTACGGCGTCACCTGGGAGGACATCCCTGTCTTTGCCCAAAGCACCATCGACAATCAGCAGCGGCTGCTGAAAAACAACTATATCCCCCTGACTCTGGAGGATATCACCGCGATCTATCAGGCGCGGCTGTAATCCCTTTCATTCCCGACAATCTCCTTTTCTTTCTCTTTCGATACCCTGGGCCTGCTTTCTCCTTGATTCAATTGTGCTATATATCTCTTCCTTTTAACTCTTTCTTATTGTCAACCTGTCGGCAGGCCCAGCGTATCCATACAAAAACCGGGGAGCCCTCCGCTTGCGGCTGCAAGCGGAGGGCTCCCCGCATCATTTTCCCCTGTCATTCCCGCCGGCGCAGGTGCTGGTAATCGATCTCCAGCTTCTGCATTTTGCGGTACAGCGTCCTCCGGCTAATGCCCAGACGCGCCGCCGCGTTTTTGACGTTGCCGCGCGACTCGTTGAGCTGTTTGAGGATCAGCTCCCGTTCCGCATCGTGGATCGTGCCGCGCGCCGGCTCGTTTACCGCCGGTGCAGGCGCGGCCGGCGCGCGGTAACGCAGCACCGACGCCGTGATATGCTCCGGCCGGATATACACATCGGTCGTCAGCAGGCAGGCGCGCTCGACCGTATTTTCCAGCTCGCGGATATTACCCGGCCATGGGTATTCCAGGAAGAGCCGCATCACCTCGTCTGTAACGCCGCGTATCTGCGCCTTGCCCGCCGGCTGGTATTTGCGGATGAAATAATCTGTAAGTATCGGGATATCCTCCTGCCGCTCGCGCAGCGTCGGTATCTGGAGGGAAAGGACGTTCAGACGGTAATACAGGTCGCTGCGGAAGGTCTTTTCCTCAATCGCCTGCTGCAGGTCCACATTGGTACCCGCAATGATGCGGATATTGAGCGGGATCGGCTTCTTCCCCCCGACGCGCGTCACCTCGCGCGTCTGCAGGATGCGCAGCAGGTGGACCTGCACCTCGTAAGGCATATCGCCGATCTCGTCCAGAAAGATCGTGCCGTTGTTGGCCAGCTCGAATTTGCCGGCGCTGCCCTCGCGCTTCGCGCCGGTGAACGCGCCCGACTCGTAGCCGAACAGCTCGCTCTCGACCAGGCTCTTGGGTATCGCGCCGCAGTTCACCGCCACAAACGGCCCGCAGGCGAATTCGCTACTGTTGTGGATCGACTGCGCGAACAGTTCCTTTCCCGTACCGCTCTCCCCGAGCAGCAGCACGTTCGCGGAGTTGGTGCTTGCGATCTGGGCGTATGCCTTGGCGGTTGTGATGGCGGAGGACTGCCCGATGATGTCGTCAAAGTTGAACGAGGCGGTCGCGCCGATATATTTTGTGACGAATTTGCGCACCTCCGGACTCTGCCGGAAGGTGATCAACAGGCCCGAGCCATCGCTTGAGGCGGCGTTCTGTACCATCTGTATCGTGACAAACGCGCGGATTGTGCCGTATTTGCCCTGCACCGTCAAATCGCGGTCATATACGTTTTTCTTCATCTTGAAGAAGTCGAACGAGGGCATGATTTCCAGGATGGACTGCCGGAGCAGCTCGTCCTTGGTATAGCCCAGGATCTGCAGCGCGGTGTCGTTTGTTTTGACGATGGTATAGCCGCTGTCCAGCAGGAACACGCCCTGGTTGATGGTCGAAATGATGGTTTGAAGCTGGTTTTCCGCCGCAGCAAGGCGGTTGTACAGCCTTTGCAGCGAAAACTGCCGCATGATCGCGTAGCTTGCCGCAGCCACCAGCCCCAGCGTGTGCGGGTGCGTCTGATTCCAGGCGCCCGACATGCAGATCGCGCCCCACAGCCGGCCGTCCGCGTCGATCAGCGGCGCGCCGATTCCAGTAAACTCATGCTCGGACGGATAAAACATCTCGTAGGAGGCAAGCTGGACGGGCTTCCGAATCGCCATCGGCGTGCCGATCCCGCCCGTGCCGAACACCGATTCATGCCGGCACGCCCCTTCCACCAGCGGGTTTTCCTTTGACTGGATGTCAGCCACCGCGTCCTTATCCCCGATCAGCTTCAGGATATACCCGTCGCTGTCCGACAGGAGAAGTACAAAGCCCGATCCCTTGACCAGGGTATGCAGGAACTCCATAAAGGAGGTGGCAACCTCCATCAGCACCGCGTTTTTCCGGCGGCGGGCCTCCAGCTCCTCCGGCGCGAGCCTTTTAACGGATTGCTTCTCCGGATCAAGCCCATAGGCCAGCGAACGCTTCCAGGAATCATAAACCACTTTGGGAAACACGCTGTAGTCTTCCGCCCCGCTGTGAAAAAATTGATATCTGGCCCGTTCCATCTGCTCGCGTTTCGCTTCTGCAATCAACAAAGGCTCCTCCTTTCAAAGCATTGCGTTTCAGTGTGTCATTATTATACACCAAAACCAGAATTTTGCACGAAAAAAATAAATTCCGCCGTTTCCCTCCCGCTGTCCCCGGCCGACTGGGGCGCTGTGTGTCCCTATGTGACAAAAGTGTGACACACTTTCGAAAAACCGCTGCAAAGCCGTGCCCCTCACGGCAAAGTATTCCTTTTTCAGCAATTGCTTCCTTCCCTTTCCTGTCACATGTGCCACTTCGTTGTCACATAAAATAAAAATGCACAGAATAATACAAATTATTATTATATATATTGCACAAACCACATGAAGCCCGTCCCGTCGATTGCGGGTCAGATGCGTCCCTGTTTTCCCACGCCGGGCGGCAATCCGGCCTTCTGTAAAAAAGCGGGTTTTTTCGGAGCGACGGTACAGTTGGCACAGGAGTTGCTTCTCTATCTTTTATATAAGATCCCTGCAAAAAACGGCTGGACAGCAAAAGGGGAACAGAAGCATGAAAGCATTGATGAAATGGGAGTCCGGCGCGGGCCATGTCGCGCTGCGCGAAACCGAGCGCCCCGTACCGGGGCCGGACGAGGTCCTCATCCGCGTGGCCGCGGCGGGTATCTGCGGCACGGATATCAAGATATGGCACGGCACCACCTGGAGCAACCCGCCCGTCATCCTGGGCCACGAGTATTCCGGCGTGGTCGTTGGGCTTGGCCGCAACGTCACCGGTCTGCAGCCGGGCGACCGCGTGGTCAGCGAGACCGCACAGGTCGTCTGCGGGAAATGCGCTTATTGCCGCAGCGGTCGGGAACTGATGTGCGACAGGCGGCTTTCCATCGGCTACGGCGTCAACGGCGCCATGGCGGAATACATCGCTGTGCGGCAGGGCATTGTCCACAAGATACCGGACAGCCTGGACTTTGACAAGGCCGCTCTGTGCGAGCCGTTCGCCGTTGCGCTGCACGGCCTGCTCGACCATACGGCGCTTACCGCTGCCGACCGCGTGCTGGTCATGGGGCCGGGCGCGATCGGACAGCTTGTGGCGCAGGCCGCCCGCTCGTGCGGCGCGAAAACCGTGCTCGTCGGTCTGCCGCAGGATCAGGAACGGCTAGATGCCGCCCGACGCGCCGGTATCGACGTGACACTGACCCGACTGACCGACGAAGCGATGCAGGAGCTGACTGGCGGCAGGGGCTTTGACGTCGCCGTGGACTGCACCGGTGCGGAGCCTGCGATACGGCAGGCCATGAAGGCAGTCAAAAAGGCCGGCACGTTCATCCAGCTCGGCCTGACCAAGCCCGAGCTGACCATCGATTACTCCCTGCTGACCGCAAAGGAGCTACAAATTGTCGGCACGTTCGGCCACCAGTACCACAACTGGGAAATGGCGATCGAGCTGATGGCCAGCGGCAAGGTGCAGGTCGACCATCTGATCACCAGCCGCTACGATCTGGAAGACTGGCAGCGCGGCTTTGAGGAAATGCAAGGCAGCAAGGGCATCAAGATCCTGCTGTACCCGAACGGAGAGCAAGGAGTGGAACCATGAAAGCAGTCGTCAATTACGAAAGCGGGGCGAAAAAGGTCCGGCTGATGGAGGTCGAGCCACCGCTCCCCCAAGCCGGCCAGGTCCGCATCCGCGTCTCCTACTGCGGCATCTGCGGCACGGATATCCATATTTTCAGCGGCGACGGGGGCTACCCCACCAACCCGCCCGTAACGATGGGGCATGAGTTGTCCGGTGTGGTGGAATCCGTCGGCGCGGGCGTCGATCCCGCCTGGATCGGGCAGCGGGTCGTGAGCGAAACCTATTACCACACCTGCGGCATCTGCCCCTATTGCCAGACCGGCCACAAAAACCTGTGTCCGGAAAAGCAGTCCATCGGCAGCGCGGTCAACGGCGCGATGGCAGAGCTTGTGGTGGTGCCGGCGAAAAACCTGCACCGCATCCCGCAGGGCGTCAGCATGGAGGAGGCCGCCATGACCGAGCCGCTCGCCTGCTGCGCGCAGGGCGTGTTGGAGTTCGGCGGCCTACGGCCGGGTGACAAGGTGCTGATCACCGGCCCGGGCGCGATCGGCCTGATGTGCCTGCAGCTCGCAGCCAGCGCGGGCGCGCGGGTCGTGATAGCCGGCACCCAAGTGGACGCCGAGCGGCTGGAGCTGGCCAAAGAGCTTGGCGCCTGCGCCGCGGTCTTTTCCGACCGGCCGGATGCGGAGGATCGGATCGCCGCGCTTTGCCCGCCCTACGGGCCGGATGTCGTGTTCGACTGCTCCGGCGCCGGCCCTGCGATCCAGATGGGTCTGCGCGCCGTGCGCAAGGGCGGCCGGTATGTGCAAGTCGGCCTGACGGGCAAGCCCACCACGTTGGATATGAACCTGATCACGCTCAAGGAGTTGACCGTTTACGGAACCTATGCCCAAAAAACCGAGTGGTGGATCCGCTCGCTCGAACTGCTGGGGCAGAAAAAGATCAGCCTCAAGCCGCTGATCAGCAACATATACCGTCTGGAGGACTGGGAACAGGCCTTTGACGGGTACATCCGGAAAATAGGTTTGAAATATTTGTTGGCGGCTACGGAAGAGAGGCGGTGAGAAGAAGGAGTGAGCTGTTTTGTGTAGCTGCTGCAAATAAAAAATCCCAACACACTAAGGAGGAAGAAAAATGAAAAGAGTTAAGCGATTGATCAGTTTGGGCCTGTCCCTCACCTTTGCCCTCAGCCTTGTGGGCTGCGGGAACGGCGCGGACACCTCCGACGCCAACGCGCAGGACACGCCATCCACAGGCGGTAACGTTGTCAAGATCGGCAGCCTGTGGCCGTTGACCGGCGGTTCCGCAACCATCGGCCAGCAGCATGCGGACGGAGCCGAGGCCGCGATCAAGGAGATCAATGCCAACGGCGGCATCAAGTCGATGGACGGCGCACAGATCGAGCTGGTCGTTGCGGATACGCAGACTGCGGCTGACCAGGCTTCGGTCGCATGCGAGCGCCTGATCACGGACGATGATGTATCCCTAATCATCGGTGCGTATAACAGCACCTGCTGTATCTCCGCATCTGAAGTCGCCCAGAAATACTCCATCCCATTTATCTCCCAGGGCGGTGTTGCGACAGACGTGACCGAGCGAGGCTACGATTATGTATACCGTATCAACAACACCGCGACGTTCGACGTGCAGGAGATGATTGTCGCGCTGGACGAGGTGTGTAAGGAATATAATCTGGATACCCTGACCTACGCTCTGATTTATGAAAACACAGACTGGGGTTCGGATAACGCCCGCATCTGGAAAGAGCTGGCAGACGAGCGCGGCTGGACTTGCGTGCTTGACGAGCCTGTGACCAACGGCCAGGCGGACATGACCTCCCAAGTGCTCAAGATCAAGGAATCCGGCGCGGACGTGTGCAACGTTTCGTTCTATACCGATGACGCCATCGTATTCGCCAATGCAATGTACGCCAACCAGGTTGATCTGCCCTACGGTATCTGGTCGGTCGGCGGCGGCTGGCAGGACTCCGCGTTCTATGAATCCGTCAGCCCCGAAGTCTATGAATACACGTTCGTCCAGGAGGACTGGGACATGTCCGGCGTCCAGAACAAGGAATGGATCAAGGAAGTCGCCCAGCAGTGCAAGGATACCTACGGCTATGAAATGAGTTCGTTCTTCGCCCAGGGCTGGACCGCGGCCTATGTCGCCTACTATGCGCTCGAATCCGCGGGTACCACGGACGCGGAGGCCCTGCGCGACGCGATCGCTAACCTGAACATCCAGAACAGCGACGAGGAGCGCGCGCTGCTCTCCGGCTACAGCGCCATCGTCTTTGACGAAAAGGGCCAGAACACCTTTGGCGGCGGCCCGACCGGCGGCACGATCGTCCAGTACCAGAACAGCGAGCCTGTCGCCCTTTATCCGGCTGAGCACAGCTCCGGCGGCACGGCGGTCCTCCCCATCCCCGCGTTCAGCGAGCGCTGACTTTCCCTGTACGGAAACAGCTCCATGCCAATACGGCGGCGGCCTGGGGCGGGAAGCCTTCCCGCCCCTCCGCTGCGCCGTTTTCGGCGTTATCCTTTCGGCATACCCGTTCCAGCCATACGCCCTTTACAACGCTCTGCAAACTGTATCGAGGCGGTAATTACAGAGGAAAGGAAATAGGTTATGAACAATTTGTTTTTGTCCATTCTGCACGGGCTGATCCTGGGAGGGGCATACGGCCTGATCGCGGTCGGCCTGAGCGTCATCTTCGGCGTGGTGCGCATCATCAACTTCGCGCACGGCGCCATGCTGATGGCCTCGGCTTATGCGTATTACGAGCTGTTCACGCGGTATGATGTCGATCCGTTTTTAGCCATGATCGTCATCGCGCCCCTGTTCTTTGTGATCGGCTTTTTGCTGCAGAAGGTTGTCATCCGTCCGCTGCTCATCCGCGAGCGCGCCAGCGTGCTCGAACCGACCAGCGTTATGCTGTTCACGATCGGCCTGGACTATGCGATCGCAAACCTTTACCTGATGATCTATACCTCGCGCTATAAAACGCTCAACACCTGGGCTTATTCGAATTACGCGCGCCTGTTCGACGGAAAATTCGTCACGCAGTATTCGCGCATCATCTCTTTCGTGCTGGCCTTTGTCGTCGCGGGCATCCTGTGGTTCATCATCAACCGCACCGAACTGGGCAAGCGAATCCGCGCGGTATCCCAGAACCGTGACGCAGCGGCGCTGTGCGGCGTCAATGTACATACGACCTACGGCATCGCGTTCGGTCTGGGTACCGCGGCGCTTGCCATTGCGGGCGCCTGCATGGCCTCGTTTTACCTGGTCTCCCCCTCCGTCGGCAATGTGTTCGGCACAAAGTCGTTCATGATCGTTGTGCTGGGCGGCCTGGGCAGCATCCCCGGCGCGATCATCGGCGGCCTGATATTCGGCCTGATCGAGCAGGTCGGCGCGCAGTTTATCACCTCTACCATGGCGTCCATGCTGTCGTTTATCCTTTTCCTGATCGTTCTGGTCATCAAGCCGGACGGTTTGCTGGGCAAGAAAAAGTGAGGGATGCGAGATATGAGCTATAAAGGAAATTCTATTTTTAAGGGTAAATTTTTCGTTTGGCTGGCAGCGCTGTGCTTTCTTGTCGCGCCGCTGCTGGCAAACACCTATATGCAGAGCATCCTGATCCTGGTTTGCTTCTATGCATTTGCAGCGGTCGCCTGGAACCTGATCTGCGGCTACGCCGGCACGATGTCGCTCGGCCATTCGGTTTACATGGGCATCGGCGGCTATATCTCTACGATCCTCCTGGAAACCAAGGGTGTTTCCCCCTGGATCGGCATGCTGATCGGCGCGGCGGTCGCCATGCTGATCGGCGTTGTCATCAGCTATCCGACTTTCCGCCTCAAGGGTCCGTATTTCACGCTCGCCTCCATCGCGATCTGCGAAATATTCGGCACCTTTGTCCTGAACACGGAAAACCTCGGCCCAATCCCGCTCAAGGGCGGCTCCGGCTGGTCGCTGACCCAGACGGGCTATCAGGCCGTTATGTATGAGTTCCGCAGCAAGCTGGGCTACTACTATGTTGCGTTTATCCTGCTGGCCATCGGCGTTTTTGTCACCTGGAAAATGTCCAGAAGCAAGCTCGGGTATTATCTGGTCGCGATCCGCAGCGACGACGACGCCGCGCGGAGCCTGGGCATCAACGTGACCAAGTACAAGCTGATCGCCATGGGCATCAGCTGCTTTATGATCTCCCTAGCCGGTACTTTCTATGCCCAGTACTTCCGTTACATCGGTCCGGACCGCATTTTCGGCTACGACCTGGCGGTACAGATCGCCCTGATCGCCCTGATCGGCGGGCAAGGCACCGTTATGGGTCCCGTGATCGGCGCGGTCGTGCTGGTCCCCCTGTCGGAATACCTGTCCGCCACCTTCGCGGGTACGATGTCCGGCCTGAACCTATTCCTGTACGGCGTTATCATGATGCTGGTCGTTTACTTTATGCCTCACGGTTTGTGCGAATATGTCGTAAAGGCGGCGCAGTGGATCGAGGAGAAGCTGTTCGGCGCGCATGGAAAGAGGAAACAGTCCAAGGCGGCGTCCAAATAACCGCCGCCGGCAAAGGCACCGCGCAAATATGTACGAAGCGAGGGATAAGAAAATGTCAGTAATCGTTAAAATGGAACATGTGACCAAGCAGTTCGGCGGCCTGACAGCGGTAAACGATTTTTCCGGCGAGATTGAGAAAAACGCGATCGTCGGGCTGATCGGCCCCAACGGCGCCGGCAAGACCACCCTGTTCAATATGATCGCCAACTACTACCACCCGACCAGCGGCAAAATCTATTTCAAGGACCAGGATATCACCGAGGCCAGGACCGAGGACATGGCCAGGATGGGGCTTGCGCGCACCTTCCAGGTCACAAAGCCGTTCGGCGACATGACCGTGCTGCAGAACATCATGGTCGGCGCGTTCCTGCACACCACCAACGCCAGGCAGGTGGAGCAGAAGGCGCGTGAGGTTGCTGGTCTGGTCGGCATGACCTGCGATCTGGATATGATCGCCAACAACACGACCACTGTGGACAAGAAAAAGCTGGAGATCGCCCGCGCGCTGGCGGTCGGTCCGGAGCTTATTCTGCTTGATGAGGTCATGGCCGGCTGCAACCCGCAGGAAAAGCTCGAGCTGGTCGACACTTGCCGCAAGGTGCGCGACGCGGGCGTTACCATCCTGATCATCGAGCACGATATTAAGACGATCATGTCCCTGTGCGACAAAATCTACATCCTGCACCGGGGCGAAAAGCTGGTGGAAGGCACGCCCGAGCAGGTCGCCAACGACAAGCGTGCGATCAGCGCCTATTTGGGGGAGGATTTTGACAATGCTGAAAATTAGCGATTTACGCACCGGCTACAACGGCGGTGAAATTGTCCACGGCATTTCGCTGGAGGTGCCGGACAATCAGATCGTCGCGATCGTGGGCGGCAACGGCGCCGGCAAAAGCACACTCATCAAGGCGATCACCGGCCTGATTCCGCTCACCAGCGGCACGGCGGAATACAACGGCGAAAAGCTGAACGGCCTCTCCCCCGACAAGATCATGCAAAAAGGCGTCTGCCTGGTGCCGGAGGGCCGCCAGCTCTTCCCCAACATGACGGTGGAGGACAATCTCGACATCGGCTCCTGCACCAAGGAGTCCCGCAAGCGCCGCAAGGAAAACAAGGAAGAGATGTTCCAGATTTTCCCGCGCCTGCTCGAGCGGCGCCGGCAGCTCACCGGTACGCTCTCCGGCGGCGAGCAGCAGATGGTCGCCATGGCCCGCGCACTGATGAGCAACCCCAAGCTGCTGATTATGGACGAACCCTCCTGGGGCCTCGCGCCGATCCTGGTGACCGAAATGTTCCAGACCATCGAGATGATCCGCGACCGCGGCACCGCGATCCTGATTGTGGAGCAGAACGTCGGTAAGACGCTGTCCATCTCGGACTGGGGCTATGTCATTGAGAACGGCACGGTCGTCATGCAGGACGTGGGCAAAAAGCTGCTGCAGGATGAAAGCCTGAAGAAAGCATACCTGGGCATTTGACCGGACGGAAAGGAGCCGATAGCCTATGCTCAAATTCACTGTTGACAGCGTAAAAGGAAAGGTCATCAACCCCGGCACCATCAACGAGCGGCGGATCAAGCTGTTCGCCTCGCCCTATTCGCCCGCCAGACGGGACGCCTACGGCTGCGGCATGGCCCTGATCGACCCGGGTCAGGTGCATGAGGAGCACGCGCATCCGGACAGCGAGGAGCTGATCTTCGTCGTCCATGGGACCGGCACAGGCCGGATCGCAGGGCAGGAGGTGCAGGTGCAGCAGGGCGACCTGATCGCGATCGAAAAAGGAGAGCCGCACCAGTTCCGCAACACCGGCGCGGAGCAGCTCCGGCTGCTCTGGATCTACTCGCCGCCCGGGCCGGAAAAGAAGTTCTTAGACGGTTGACCAAAACAATCCCTGAAAACCGAAGGAGATCATTATGTTAAGTGCCGAAAAAATTCGGGAAATGAAGGTATTTTCCAAGCAGGTGCAGATGGAGGTCGTAAAAATGATCGCCGGCCTGGGCGTGGGGCATCTGGGCGGCTCGCTGTCCATCACCGACCTGCTCTCCGTTCTGTACTGCAATCAGATGCGCTACGAGCCTAAAAACCCCCGCTGGGAGGGGCGTGACTGGTTGGTGCTGTCCAAGGGTCACGCCGGTCCGGCGCTGTACGCCACGCTCGCGCTCAAGGGTTTTTTCCCCGTGTCCGAGCTGGCAACGCTCAACCGCCCGCACACCAACCTGCCCAGCCATGTCGACCGGACGAAAACCCCCGGCGTTGATATGACCTGCGGCTCGCTCGGCCAGGGCGCCTCGGCCGCCGCGGGCATTGCGCTCGCGCTGCGGCTCGACCACAAGGATAACCGCGTGTTCGCCGTGTTCGGCGACGGGGAGATCGACGAAGGGCAGGTCTGGGAAATGGCGCTGTTCGCCGCCCAGCGCAAGCTCTCCAACCTGATCGCCTTTGTCGATTACAACAAGCTGCAGCTCGACGGTACGACCGACGAGGTCTGTGCCTTGGGCGATATCACCGCCAAATTCCGCGAATTCGGCTGGTATGCGCAGGAGGCGGACGGCCACGACGTTGCGGCGATCAACACGGCCATCGAAAACGCCAGGGCGCAGTCGGATAAGCCCTCCATGATCGTGCTGCATACGATCAAGGGCAACGGCTGGAGCAAATCCGCCGGCCAGGTGGGCAGCCACAGCCGCGGCCTGACAGCGGAGGAGCTGGAAGAGGCGCTCTCGGAAATGCAGTCTACGATCGACTCGTATTAAGTCCGCAGGAGGATAGACTTATGCAATTTCAGTTAGAAGAAAAGCTCAGCAACGACCCCGTGGAAATGCGTTCGGTCTTCTGTGACACACTGATGGAGCTGGCCGGGCAGAATCGGGACATCATGGTACTCGACGCGGACCTGATGGGCGCGATGGGTACAAAGCCCTTCGCCAAGGCATTTCCCGAGCAGACCGTAGACTGCGGCATCCAGGAGGCGAATATGATGGGCGTGGCCGCGGGCCTGTCCGCGGCCGGCAAAATCCCGTTCGCGCATACGTTTGCGCCGTTCGCAACACGCCGCGCGTGCGACCAGATCTTTGTATCCGGCGCTTACGCAAAGCTCAATGTCAAGATCGTCGGCTCGGACCCCGGCATCACGGCGGCGCTCAACGGCGGCACGCATATGCCGTTTGAGGATATGGGCATCATGCGCGGCATACCGACCATGACCGTGCTGGAGCCGGTGGACACCGTTATGCTGCGGGATCTGATGCGACAGATTGCCGGCGTCTACGGCATGCATTACATGCGCCTCGTCCGGAAGACAACGGTCCGTGTCTTCCATGACGGCGCGACTTTCGATATTGGGAGAGCCGTGCTGCTGCGCGAGGGAACGGATGTCACGATCATCGCCTCCGGCTTCTGCGTCGCGGAAGCGCTCAAGGCGGCGGCCGCGCTGCAGGAACAGGGCGTCAGCGCCCGCGTACTCAACATCTTCACTTGGAAGCCGATCGACGCGCAGGCAATCATCGCGGCGGCCGCGCAGACCGGCGCAGTCGTGACTGCGGAAAACCACAATATCATCAACGGCCTGGGCAGCGCGGTGTGCGAGATCCTGTGCCAAAACCAGCCCGCACCCCTCGAGATGGTCGGCGTACACGATGAATTTGGCGAGGTTGGGCCAGTGGATTACTTGGCCGACCGCTTCGGCCTGACCGCACCCTATATTGTGGAAGCGGCGAAAAAAGCAATCGCCCGAAAAGCACGGTAAGGAGGCTGTTATATGAAAGCATTGGTTATTGAAGAGCCTCTCAAAATGCACCTAACTGAGATCCCCCGTCCGGAGCTGGAAAGCGGCGAGGCGCTGATACGGGTGCAGTACATCGGTATCTGCGGCACGGATATCCATGTGTTTAACGGCCACCATCCCACGGCGGTGTTCCCGCTGGTACCCGGCCACGAGTTCGTCGGAGAATTGGTGCAGATCAGTGGGGAGGGTGCCGAGGGTTTTGAGCTGGGCGACACGGTCGTCGCGCAGGAGCTGCTGACCTGCGGACGCTGCGACGCCTGCGCCAAGGGCGAGGACAACGTCTGCGAGCATCTGAAGATCATCGGCGTACACGCGGACGGCGGCTTTGCCGAATATGTGCGCGTAAAAACCAGAAAGATGTACCGCGTCCCCAAAAGTGTGGACCTGCGGCGGGCAGCCCTGATCGAACCACTCGCGGTGGCGGTCCATGACGTGCGCATGAGCGGCCTGAAGATCGGGGAAAGCGCGCTCATCGTAGGCGGCGGCCCGATCGGCCAGCTCATCGCCTGCGTTGCCAAGGCCGCGGGCGCGCGCAGGGTGGTCGTTTCCGAGGTCGTGGAAAGCCGGCGCGTGCTGGCGGAAAAGCTCGGCTGCATCGCCCTCAACCCGCTCGACCACGATTTCGCGGCCAAGCTGCTCGCCGCGAACGGCGGCAAGCCCTACGACGTCAGCTTTGAGGCCGCCGGCGTCCCCTCCGCTATCACCAACTGCGTCGATTACACCAAGAATACCGGCGCCATCGTCCAGATCGCCATGACGCGCGAGCCTTATCCGGTGGATACCGGCAAGCTGTTCGCCAAGGAGCTGCGCGTACAGGGGGTACGTATCCACAGCCAATATGCCTTCTCCTGCGCGGTCAATCTGGTTTCCTCCGGCATGCTGGACGAGGCGCTCGACCTGCTGATCAGCAAGGTATTTCCCTTTGACGCGGTCGCGGACGCGTTCGACTATGCGGAGACGCACAAGGATGCATTCAAGGTGCTTGTCCAGATCGGATCATAACATCTTCCATACACCTTTTGTACCGATATTTATCAAACAAGAAAGGATACTTGATCGATATGATGACCAAAGACCAATATATCGAGTCCCTGCGGAAGCTGCACCTGAACCTGTACAGCTTTGGGGAAAAGGTGGAGAATCCGGTGGATAACGCGATCATCCGCCCGTCGCTGAACTCGTTCGCGGCGACCTATGAGCTGGCGGAGGATCCGCAGTACGAGGACCTGATGACCGCGACCTCCAACCTCACGGGCAAGAAGATCAACCGCTTCACTCATCTGCATCAGTCCACGGACGACCTGATCAAGAAGGTGAAGATGCAGCGCCTGCTGGGGCAGAAGACCGCCGCCTGCTTCCAGCGCTGCGTCGGCATGGACGCGTCCAACGCGGTCTACTCCACCACCTATGAAACCGACGAGGCGTGCGGCACGCATTACTTTGATAACTTCGTGAAGTTCTGGACCGACGTGCAGGAGAACGACTGGGCGGTGGACGGCGCGATGACCGACGTCAAGGGCGACCGCAGCCTGTCCCCCTCCAAGCAGGCGGATCCGGACCTGTTCCTGCATGTGGTGGAGCGCACGGCGGACGGCGTTTACGTCACGGGCGCGAAAGCGCACCAGACCGGTTATATCAACAGCCATTATGTGCTGGTGATGCCGACGATCTCGATGCGCGAGGGGGACGAGGACTACGCGATCTCGTTCGCCTGCCCGACGGACGCGGAAGGCATTACGCTGATCCTTGGGCGGCAGTCGTGCGACACGCGCAAGACCGAGGAATACAACGACATCGACGTGGGCAACAAGGTCTACGGCGGGCATGAGGTGCTGGTGATCTTCGACCATGTGTTCATCCCGAACGAAATGATCTTCCTGAACGGGGAGGTGCAGTTCGCGGGCATGATGGTAGAGCGGTTCGCGGGCTACCACCGCCAGAGCTACGGCGGGTGCAAGGTAGGCGTGGGCGACGTGCTGATCGGCGCGACGGCGCTTGCGGGCGATATGGCAGGCTCTGCGAAGGCCAGCCATGTAAAGGATAAGCTGATCGAGATGACGCACCTGAACGAGACGCTGTACTGCTGTGGCATCGCATGCTCCAGCCAGGGAACGAAGACAAAGAGCGGCAACTACCTGATCGACCTGCTGCTGGCGAACGTATGCAAGCAGAATGTGACGCGGTTCCCGTATGAGATTGCGCGGCTGGCGCAGGACCTTGCGGGAGGTCTGATGGTGACGCAGCCGAGCGAGGCGGACTACCGGAATCCGGCGACGCACGACTACATCGAGAAGTACCTCAAGGGGGTGGCAAGCGTGCCGACCGAGGACCGCATGCGCGTGCTCCGGCTGATCGAGAACATGACGATGGGTACGGCCGCGGTTGGCTACCTGCCCGAGTCCATGCACGGCGCAGGCTCCCCGCAGGCCCAGCGCATCATGATCGCACGACAGTCCAACCTCGAAATGAAAAAAGAACTCGCCAAGAAGATTGCCCGTATCAAGTAATCGCAGGCATTGGAAAGGCGGAAAGATCAATGGATTGGAGAACCTATTATAAGGAGCATACGATGACGCCGGAGCAGGCAGTTTCGGTCATCAAGGATGGCGATCGGGTGGTGTTCGGCCACGCGGTCGGCGAACCGATCATTTTCCAGCGGACAATGGCGCGCTTGGCGGAACAGTTCCACCAGGTTGAGGTCGCGCATATGGTTTATCTCGGCTCGGGCGAGTACCTGCAGCCCGGCATGGAGCCGCATTTCCGCCACAACGCACTGTTTGTCGGCGGGCTGGCACGCAAGCCGATCGCGGAGCACCGCGCGGATTATACCCCTGTGTTCTTTTCCGATGTGCCGCGTCTGTTCCGCGACGGCACGCTGCCTGTCGATGTGTTCGCGTTTACCTGTTCCCCGCCGGATGAACGGGGCTATGTCAGCCTCGGTCTGTCCTGCGATTATGGCGCGCAGACGGTCAAATCCGCCAAAACCGTGATCGCAGAGGTCAACCCGAACATGCCGCGCACCTATGGCGAAACCTTTGTGCATGTGTCCGAAATCGATGGTTTCCTGTGCTCTTGGGAGCCGCTTCCCGAATCCAGGCCGGCGAAAATCAGCGACGCCGACCGGCAGATCGGCAAATATATCGCCGGCCTGGTGCAGGACGGGGACTGCCTGCAGCTTGGCATCGGCGCGCTGCCCGACGCTGTCTGCTCTTTTCTGGGGGAAAAGCACGACCTCGGCCTACACAGCGAAATGATCTCGGACGGCATCCTGCCGCTGCTGGAAAGCGGCGTGATCACCGGCAGACGCAAGCAGCGCGATACCGGCAAGATCACGGTGACATTCCTGATGGGGACGCGCCGGCTGTATGATTATGTGGATAACAACCCGCTTATACGGATGCTTCCGGTGGATATTTGCAATGATCCCGCGGTTATTTCACAAAACGACAACGTGGTTTCGATCAACTCCTGCGTGGAGGTAGACCTGCAGGGACAGGTCTGCGCCGAGGCCATCGGCCTGCGGCAGATCTCGGGCATCGGCGGACAGATGGACTTTGTGCGTGGCGCGAACCTTTCCAGAGGCGGACGGTCGATCATCGCCCTGCATTCCACAACCAACGACGGTTCAGCCTCCAAAATCGTACCCACGCTGACGACCGGCGCGCCGGTCACGACCAGCCGGTGCGATGTCAACTATATCGTGACGGAATACGGCGTGGCGCAGCTTCGCGGCCAGACGCTGCGGGAACGCGCCCGCCGTCTGATCACCATCGCACATCCCAGCTTCCGCGAACAGCTCGCCGCGGAATATGAGCAGCGCTTCGGGGAAAAGCTCCCGCTTTCTCCCGTCTGACTGTGCGCTTTCTCTTTTACGATACACTTCTTCACTTCTCTTTCTTCTCCGTCCAGACGGGGTATCCCTCCGTCTGGACAAACCACAGGCGCCCGCAGCGTTTTGCTGCGGGCGCCTGTGGTTATTTTTACCGTCTGGACACTTTCGGGTGGCCGCCCGAATAGTTGTCGGCACCGCAATCGGGAGAAGCGGCGGAATAGTGACCTCCTCATACGGCCTGGTTTCCAGCGCCGCGTAATCCCAGCTCGAGCGGCCGTTGGTCGCCACCGCAGCAACCGCCTTGCCTATGTCGATGCCACCGCCGCAGTCTGTTTTTCTTTTGCGCCGGCCGCGTTTTGCCGTATTGTCCCGTGCATGCCGGATGTGTAATTGCATTTATTGATTACCTATTAAAAATATGATATAATTGGACGAAAAAGCATGAATTATTCACTTAATTTACCAGAATAATACTATTTTATACAATTTCTTCATTTTCTTTTTTGTCATCCTAGAGGAAATTCCTCATATTTCCAATGCTACCACTTAAATTTGTATAAAATCCGTTTTTTTACAAGTCACACCATTAAATTACCGCTTATAATTGGACTATTTCCATAAAACGACTTCTATTATCAGAGTCTTTGGGGAATCTATGTTGTATCATCAATGCAAGAGGTGATTCTCCATGTACTCTCATTTTATCGGCCAGCGCATTACGCAGCTTCGGCTTGAGAAGGATATATCCGAATACCAGCTCTCTTTGGAGTTAGGCTTAAGCAAAAGCTATATTCAGGGGATCACTTCGGGTAAATCGCAGCCTTCGGTCAAGCAGCTGCTCAATATATGCGACTATTTCGGTATCACACCCGCTCAGTTTTTTGACACCGATCCGGCGGCCACCCTGCTGTTCCATGAAACAGTTAATACATTAAAAGGACTCAACGACAGCGATATCAAACTGATTTTAAATTTTGCCCAGCGCATACAGGAGCTTACCTCGGAAAAACTGCCCAGCCCCCCATCCGTGCCGGCTTCTAACTGCCCTATCATCCCACAGAAATGAGTATGCTGACATGATATCTTTTCTTTTCGCCAAAACCGAAGAAAATGACCCCGCATCACAAGCCTTGCTCATCCATCTTTATGCGGATCACTACGGTCTATGGGTGAGCAAACTCAATTCGTTTTCCGGCATTGACGATGCCAACGATATCATTCAGGATACCTTTGTAGCAATGCTTTCCAAAACTGAACTGCTGAAAACGCTTCCCGAAGCAAAGCAGATCGCTTACATAACCAAGTCACTTCTCAACCGTGCGCGGCGGGTATACTCCAACCGAAGCCGCTACAAGGTAACGGATGAAATCGAAACCGGTCTGGCGGACCGGTCGATCGATCCTGCGCTGCTGTTTGATAAAAAGGCAACCGCCGAAGCGTTCCGGCGCGCGTTGGAGCGCTTGAGCGACCGAGACCGCGAGCTGCTGCTCGATAAATACTTTGAGGACCTGCCCGACGCCGCGATTGCGGATCTGGTCGGGCTCAAGCCGGCGTCTATCAGAAGCGCTCTGACCAGAGCGCGCCGGGCTTTGAAAAAGGAACTGGAAAAGGAGCTCGAAGATGCGTAACGACTCTTTTGAATATAAAGGGACCGACAAGGAAGCAGAACTCCAGAACCATCTGGAGGAGGCTTATCTGCGTCTGATGATGCAAAAATATATGGAGCAGTATGGGGAAGAACTGCTTGAAGAAGAGAAAAACCTGCCGGACGGCGTACCCAAGCAGCCGACCGAGGCGCAGATTCAGCAGTTGAAGGACAAGCTGGCGCAGGCTGCCCAAAAGTCCGCGCCCCCGAAGCGGCGCCGTATTGCAAAGCGGCTCATTCCGGTGGCGGCGGTGCTGATCGCGCTGTTTTTGGCCACCTTGGCGAACGCCGGAGCGAGGTCGAAATTTTTTAATTTCTTTAATATTCATGGTAACGTTTCAACCGAGTATCGTTCACTAGAAGAAGATGAGCAAGAATATCTGTTTGAGTATCTTCCAAACGGCTTTAGTCAACGTCTTTATGAAGTATCTGATGATACTATTCGTATTTACTATATAAATATGTATGACAAAGAAGAGTATATTCTTCTTAATATTTCTCAAAATGGGCAGCTTATCTTATCTGATGCAGAAGAAGAGAGCCAAAGCTCTATAGCCGTCAAAATCAATAACCAAACTGGAGAGTTAAGTGAGAAAGACGGGTTATATAGTTTAGTATGGGTCGATCCATCTACTGCATCAACTTATTTATTGCAATCTGGAATTAGTAAAGATGAGCTGATTAAGGTTGCTCAGGGAATTTCAAAAAAATAGGTGCATTTTTTACTTTCCTGTATTTAATAATTGGAGGATAAATCAGGAGGGTAAAATGAAAAAGAAATTTCTATGTTTAATGGTAATCTTTTGCCTAATGTTCAGTTCAAATATTGCTTTTGCAGGTGATTTGTCATCTAAAGAAGATAGCGATGTTGAGTTACTGTATGAACAAGTAATGAATATGTCTGCAAAACTTAATATTTCTTCCCTTGGGCAAGCAACCTGCACCGGAACTGTCAGCGTCCGTCCAGGTTATAACGTTAGTCTTACTATCAATCTTCTAAAGTTTGAGAATAATTCTTGGACGACGATTAAATCATGGATACATACTGGTTCTGGAGTTGTTGGTGTCAACGAAAGTGAAACTTATTGGGTCGATCATGGTACATATATGACAGAGATTGTCGCTTATGTTACCGATTCCAGTGGCAAGTACATTGAATCTCCATCCGCAACATCTCTCATCCGAGAATACTAAAATATAAAAATAAAAAAACATCCTCCACCCATCCTGAAAGGCTTGCCTCCGCGCAAGCCTTTCTTTTTCCATAAATTGTATTAATTTAAAAATATTTGTATATTTTTCCTGCAACCGCATATAAATTCAATCGACAAATATCGCGCTTTAATTCAGGATTTCCGACACTATTTCCCTTTATTTTTCCGCTAATTATTGGATTAAAAGGAAATTTTCGTCATTTTCCACAACCTGAACTATAAGTTCGTTTCTGTTTCATTTTTCGTGGTTTATGTTTCCTCTAAAGAAGGAGGTAATAAACCATGTCTCTAAATTCTACAATTTCTCGCGAACTCTTCAAAGCGCGCACCCAGCACGGCTGGACGCAACAACAGGTCGCTGAGGCGGCCTCGATCTCGGTACGCTGGTACCAGCATATTGAAAAAGGGACGCATCTTCCCAGTACGCCTGTTATGCTCCGGCTGATCATCCTACTCGAAATTGATGTCACGTCATTTACTCAGGAGGTCGGTCTCAATGCCACAGCTTCAGTATTATCCTGTTAGAGAAACGCTCTTTTCCGCGGAGGCCGGAACACGGTATGTCTCCTTCGGCCTGCGCTGCTGCGCGCCGGAACAGGGCGTTCCGCAGCTTGCTTTTATCCCTGATGTCTCTTGCGACGAGATTTTTGTCCGCGGCCTGGCGGACAGGTTCACCAGGCATCAGCTATCACCCTGTCATTTTCTCGACGCGGTGCTGGATTCCCTTTGCTGAATCCAGACCAGCCGCATAAAACAGCGCCGAAGCGGCTCTACAGCCGTTCCGGCGCTTTGTTTATCCTTTTTGTTCGTTCCGTATTAGGTCCATCACCTGCGCCATGTTCTTTTTGCCGAATGAAACCTTGCCGTCATTGACGACCAGACACGGTACGCTCATTACATGGTATTGCTCCCGCAGCATGGGGAAATGGTTCAGGTCATATACCTCCGCGGAAACCAGCGGACTTTCCGCCGCAATGCGCTGCGCCGCCGTGACCAACTCCGGACACATCGTGCAGGACAGGGAAACCAGTATCTTCAACTCGACCGGCTTGTCCAGCGCTTCCACCGCCGCCTTTACCGCAGGCTCGATGGCCTGCCCCGGCCCTGCCGCGTTGTACAGCCCCAGAACGAACGAGGTAAACTCATGCCCGCCCGGCACGCCATGGAACGCAAGGCCGGTCGGCGCGCCGTCCGCGCGGCAGATGCGGACAAACGGCTGGTCCGCCGCTTCGGACTGTACCACTTCGACCGACAGCTTATCGGTCAGGCCGGCCAGTTCCTCCATATAGGCTTTCAGTTCCGCCGAAACCGGACGGTCGTCCAGATACAGACACAGCCGCAGCGGGGACGCCATCTTGTCAAACACCGTATGAAGCTGCGCCAGCATATCGGCTGAGAACAAGCCGTCCTCCGCCGCTTGCGTTGCCTGCACGGGCGATTCCGGCTCCATCTGCGGCTTTTGCGGGATCAGCCCTGTTTTTCGCTGCAGCTCGGCCGCGCAGCGCTCTATCTCGGTCGCCGCGAGCGCACCGTCACCGACCGCGGTCACAACCTGACGCAGGCTTTTCACGCAGACATCGCCCGCCGCATACACCCCGGGAAGCGTGGTGCGCTGGCACGCATCGGTCACAACATAGCCCTGTGCGTTCAGCTCCGCCTTGCCTTGCAGCAGCGCGGTATCCGGCTGGTAGCCCGCAAACACAAACACGCCGAACGTATCCCCCTCGGGCGGACGGTACTCGGTGACCTCGCCGGTCTGGCTGTTGCGGTAGCGTAGGTAACGCAACGCCGTATCGCCCGACACCTCCTCCACCTGGGTATGCGTCCGTACGGTGATCTTCTCGTGGCTGCGCGCCGCAGCCGCCGCAGACGGCGCGCACTTGAAATCGTCGCCCCGTATCAGGATGGTGACATGCCTGGCATACTTGGTCAGGAACACGCCCTCCTCCGCGGCCGCGAAGCCGCCGCCGACCACAAAAACATCCTTGCCGGTGAAAAACTCGCCGTCGCAGGTAGCGCAGTACGCCACGCCATGCCCGCGGAACGCCTCCTCGCCCTTAAAACCGACCATCCGCGGGTGCGCGCCGGTCGCCAGCAGGACACAGAAGCACCGCAGGTCGCCCCGGCTGGTGCGGACCGTTTTGATATCCCCGTCCAGTTTAAGCTCCGTGACCTCGGCCAGCAGGAATTCCGCGCCGAAGCGCTGCGCCTGCCTGCGCATTGTTTCGGTCAGGTCCGCGCCGCTGGCGCGCTCCACCCCGGGATAGTTGACCACCTCGGCCGTAATCGTGATCTGCCCGCCGAACCGTGCTTTCTCCACAACCAGTACACGGTAACGCGCACGCGCCAGATATAATGCCGCCGTCAATCCAGCCGGACCGCCGCCGACAACAACAGCGTCATACAAAACATCTTGGTTCATCCTATGCTCTCCCCGCTGTTTTCCGCGACGCCCTTACAACTGGCCGACCAGATCCAGGCTGGGTTTGAGCGTTTCCGCGCCCGGCTGCCACTTGGCCGGACACACCTCGTCGCCATGCTCGGCAACAAACTGGCTCGCCTGTACGCGGCGGAACAGCTCGTCTGCGTTACGGCCCACATTCCCCGCCGTTACCTCGTAAGCAACGATCCGGCCCTCCGGATTGACGATGAAGCTGCCGCGCTCCGCCAGGCCGTCCTTCTTGATATACACCTTAAAGTCCTTTGCCAGCGCGTGCGTCGGGTCCGCCAGCATCGGGTATTCGATCTTCTTGATACGGTCGGAGGTGTCGTGCCATGCCTTGTGGACAAAATGCGTGTCACAGGACACCGCATAGATCTCGCATCCGACGGCCTTGAACTCCGCGTACTTGTTGGCCAGGTCCTCCAGCTCGGTCGGACACACAAAGGTGAAGTCCGCGGGGTAGAAGAAAAACACGCTCCACTTGCCGAGGATATCCTTCTTGGTGACGGTATGAAACGCATTATTCTGATAGGACTGCACGGAAAAATCGCTGATTTCCTTATGAATCAAAGACATAAACAAAACTCCTTTTTATTTTTAGTTAGCAATAGCTAACTTATTTTTGATTATATATTTCATTTGATAGTTTGTCAAGTTTAGACAGGGATATCCTTATCATTCTGGAAAAATTCCAGCATTGGCCCTGTTTTACCTCGCGGAAGCTGTGAATTCTGTCCAAAAACGGATATTTTCCGCCGCTCCGCCCTGTTAGCATGTCCGGACGCTTTTGTTTTATCCGTTTTCGGCAAAAAAGCACCGGAGCTATGCTCCGGTGCTTTTTCATCTATTTCGGGTCAGTCCCCCATGGACAGCCCCAGATCGCGCGCCGCCTGCACGATATCGCTGTCCGGCGGGACGGTCTTGAGCTTGCCCGCCACCTCGGACAACGGCACGGGGACGATCTTATCGTCCTGCACCGCAACCATGTTGCCGAACTTCCCGTCGCGGATTAACTGGGCCGCCGCCACGCCCAGGCGGCTGGTCAGCAGGCGGTCCGCCGGACAGGGCGCGCCGCCGCGCTGGTAATGGCCGGGGATGGTCACACGGATCTCCTGGCCGGTCAGCTCCTTCAATTCCTCCGCGATCCGGTAGGAGATCGAGGGGTACGGCATGGCTTCCCGAGCGGCCTTGAACTCCTTTTTGCTCATTTTCGCCTCCTCCTGGCTGATCGCGCCCTCGGCGACCGCGAGGATGGAGAAACGCTTGCCGCTTTTTTCCCGCTTCTGGATGGCCTTGGCGATGGCCTTGGCGCTATACGGAATTTCCGGAATAATGATTACATCCGCGCCGGACGCAATTCCCGCGTACAGCGTCAGCCAGCCTGCCTTATGCCCCATGACCTCCACAATGAACACACGCGAATGCGAGAACGCGGTCGAATGGATGGAATCGATGACCGTTGTCGCGATATCGACCGCGGACTGGAAGCCAAACGTCATCTCCGTCCCCCACAGGTCATTATCGATCGTCTTGGGCAGCGTCACCACATGAACGCCATGCTCGGACAGCAGATTCGCGGTCTTGTGCGTGCCGTTGCCGCCCAGAATCACCAAACAGTCGAATTTGGCCTCCTTAATGGTTTTGAGCATTTTCTCGAGCTTGGTTTCCTCGTTCTCCTCCGCCTTGAGCATGGATTTGAACGGCTGGCGCGAGGTGCCAAGAATGGTGCCGCCCACCGTCAGGATATCCGAAAAATCGGATTCCTTCATCTCATGGTAATCTCCCTCGATCAGCCCGCGGTAGCCGTCCCGAATCCCGTACAGGGTCAGCTTGTCCCCAAATTCGTTATACAGCGTCTTCGCCACGCCGCGCAGCGCGGCGTTCAAGCCCTGGCAGTCGCCGCCGCTTGTCAGCATTCCGATTCTCATGGCAGTTCTTCCTCCCATTCGTTTTTATATCCTTATCATACGCCATTTTCCCCCGCTTGTGAAGAGCTTACCCAAGGTTTTACACAGTTTTACATTTGTTCGCTTTTTGACGGGACAGGCAGACTATGCTGTTTTTTTCACAAAATTTTTGTCAGTTTCGGCAGTTGCCTTTCCCTGCCCGCTATGATATCCTAAAGCCATGACAGATTCCCTGCGACTGACGGGCAAGGTGGAGCGTAAACCACCGGGAAGCAGGGGTTCCGCAATAAATGCCGACCGTCTGGGCAGTGTCGCAAGCAACAAGCGATGCTGCCCTTTTTTGCATGCAGAAAAGGGCAGCCGGACCAGGAAAAGGAGAAGCGATCAATGAACGCATGGCACAACTTCACCGGCGGCGATTGGCAGAAAGAGATCAACGTCCGCGACTTTATTCAGAAAAACTACACCCCCTATGACGGCGACGGCGCCTTCCTCGCACCCGCGACCGAACGCACCGTGCGGATGCGCGAAAAATTCGCGGCCCTGCTCGCGGCGGAACGCGAAAAGGGCGGCGTGCTGGATATCGATACCGAAACCGTTATCACGATTGACGCGTTCGGCCCGGGCTATCTGGATCGGGAAAACGAGGTCATCGTCGGCCTGCAGACCGACGAGCCGCTCAAGCGCGCCTGCAACCCGTTCGGCGGGATGCGCATGGTGCGCGACGCCTGCAAGGCCTATGGCTATGAGGTCTCCCCCAGGATTGAGGAAGAATTCAGGCATCACAAAACGCATAACGACGGCGTGTTCTCCGCCTATACGCGGGATGTGCGCGAGGCGCGGCACGTCGGCCTGCTGACCGGCCTGCCGGATGCGTACGGCCGCGGGCGCATCATCGGAGACTACCGCCGCGCCGCGCTGTACGGCGTGGACCGCCTGATCGTGGAAAAGCAGAAGGACAGGGACGCGCTGGGCGGGATCCCGACCACCGAACAGGAGATCCGCTGCGCAGAGGAGCTGTCCGACCAGATCAGGGCGCTCAAGGACATAGTCAAAATGGCCGCGTCCTACGGCTTTGATATCGCCCGTCCCGCCGAAAACGCGCGGGAGGCGGTTCAGTGGCTGTACTTCGCTTACTTGGCGGGCATCAAGGAGCAGAACGGCGCGGCGATGAGCCTGGGCCGCACCTCCACCTTTCTGGATATCTACTTCGAGCGCGACCTGCGCGCAGGCGTGCTGACCGAAGCCCAAGCGCAGGAGATCATGGACGATTTCGTACTGCACCTGCGCATGGCACGCCACCTGCGCACGCCGGAATACAACGAGCTGTTCGGCGGCGACCCGATGTGGATCACCGAGGCGGTCGGCGGCGTGGGTGAGGACGGCCGCCATATGGTCACCAAAAACAGCTACCGCATGCTGAACACGCTGTATAACCTCAACCCCGCGGCCGAGCCCAACCTGACCGTGCTGTGGAGCGAGCGGCTGCCCGAAAACTGGAAGCGGTTTACCGCCAAGGTGTCGATCGATACGGACGCGCTGCAGTACGAAAACGACGATGTGATGCGCCCCTTCTACGGCGACGACTACGCGATCGCCTGCTGTGTTTCCGCGATGCGCGTGGGCAAGGACATGCAGTTCTTCGGCGCGCGCGCCAATATCGCTAAGCTGATGCTGCTGGCGATCAATGGCGGTCGGGACGAAAATAAATTTGAGCAGGTCGGTCCGGAAATGCCGGTTTACGAGGGCGAATATCTGGATTATAATGAAGTTATGAGGCGGATGGATTTTTACCGCCCCTGGCTGGCCAAAACCTATGTTTCGGCCATGAACACCATCCACTATATGCACGACAAGTATGCCTATGAAAAAAGCCAGATGGCGCTGCACGACACCGAGGTGCGCCGCCTGATGGCGTTCGGCATCGCGGGCATGAGCTGCATGGCGGACTCCCTCTCGGCGATTCGCTATGCCAAGGTGCGCCCGATCCGCCATCCAGAGAACGGCGTCATCGTCGATTTTGAGATCGAGGGCGATTTTCCCCGCTTCGGCAACGACGACGATCGGGCCGACCAGATCGCGTGCGAGCAGGTGCGCAAATTCTACGAAGCCCTCTGCGCGTTCCCGCTGTATCGCGGCGCGGTGCATACGCTGTCCATTTTGACCATCACCTCCAACGTGATGTATGGCAAAAAAACCGGCAACACGCCGGACGGGCGCCGCAAGGGCGAGCCGCTGGCACCCGGCGCGAACCCGATGAGCGGGCGCGACGCCTCCGGCGCGCTGGCGTCGCTCAATTCGGTCGCCAAGCTCAGCTATGAATACTGCCGCGACGGAATCTCCAACACGTTTTCAATCACGCCGGACGCGCTCGGTAAGACCGAGGACACACGCATCGGCAACCTGGTCTCCATCCTGTCCGGCTACTTTGCGCAGAAGGCCCACCATCTCAATGTGAACGTCCTCCATCGGGAAACACTGCTGGCGGCCTACGAGCATCCGGAGCAGTACCCCAACCTGACCATCCGCGTTTCCGGCTATGCGGTCAATTTCTACAAGCTCAGCCGCGAGCAGCAGCGCGAGGTCATTTCCCGCACCTTCCACGAGGCGGTATAACGGCCGCGAACGGGCAGCTCATTCCGCCTGGATTCAGAGAATTCCCGCAGCGGCTTTCGCCGGTACTCCCCGCTTTTGCGGCGGGGCCATCCGTTCCTATCCCACCAGAAAGGTTGTGCAACGATGACCGGACGCATCCACTCCATCCAGTCGCTCGGCGCGGTAGACGGGCCGGGTATACGGTATGTCGTATTCCTGCAGGGCTGCCCGCTGCGCTGCGTCTACTGCCACAATCCGGATACCTGGGCGGCAGAAGGCGGCGACACGGTTGAAGCAGACGCGCTGGTTCAAAAGGCGTTGCGCTGCCGCGCTTACTGGGGCGATTCCGGCGGCGTGACGGTATCGGGCGGCGAGCCGTTGCTGCAGGCACCGTTTGTGGAAGAATTTTTCGCAAAGCTTCAGGCGCAGGGCGTACATACCGCGCTCGACACCTCCGGCGTCGGCAATCTTGCCGGGGCTGAACGTGTGTTGCGCCATACCGATCTGGTGCTGTGCGACCTGAAATTCCTCACCCAGGCGGACTATCTCCAATACTGCCGCGCCGACCTCACGCAGGTGGAACGCTTTTTGCAGCTCACCGCCATGAAGGGCGTCCCGCTCTGGATCCGGCATGTGGTCGTCCCCGGCCTGACGGACAGCCTGGAGCATCTGCGGCTGGTCAAGGCAAAGGCGGAAAGCTACCCCAATCTGGAAAAGCTGGAGTTCCTGCCGTTCCACAAACTCTGCCTGGAAAAATACGACCGGCTGGGGCTGGAATTCCCCTTGCGCGACACCCCCGCCATGAACGACGCCTGGCTCAAGCTGCTGCTTGACAAGCTGTAATAATAAAAGAGAGGGAACGGGCGTTCCCTCTCTTTTTTACACCGCGCGGTCAGCGCTCCTCTTTTTCCGGCCGGCGGCCGCAGAAATGCACCTCGTACCGGTCCATGCAGGCTTGGATCACCTCTATCGCGGTCTCCCGATTGAGCGCGTCCGACGTGGCCGTATGCTTATGCTCCAGGCCTTTATACACCTCAAAAAAGTGCGATATCTCGCTGCCGTAGTGCGGGGGAAGCTGGTCGATATCGTGATAAAAATTCCAGGTCGGGTCCTCATACGGGATCGCAATGATCTTATCGTCGATCTCGTCGTCGTCAATCATGCGGATCACGCCGATCGGATAGCATTCCACCTCAACCAGCGGGTCGAGCGATTCCGTACACAGCACCAGTACGTCGAGCGGATCCCCGTCGTCTGCATAGGTGCGCGGGATAAAGCCGTAGTTGGCCGGATAATGCGTGGAGGTATACAGGATGCGGTCGAGCCGCAGCAGACCGGTCTCCTTATCCAACTCATACTTTTTCTTGCTGCCGGCCGGAATCTCGATCACAGCCGTAAAGCGCCCCGGCGATATGTAGCGCTGGTTAATGTCGTGCCAAATATTTCTCATGCCACGTCTTCCTTTCTCTTTTTTTCAGTGTATCAAATCCTCTCCCTTTCCGCAAGTCTTACGCTGCCGAAAAACGCGCATTATTTTACGCGGTTTTTACAAAATACGCATTGTATGGGCGCGGAAATACGGTATAATAATAGTAAGATATTATAATGCAAGCCGTGTGCGCATTCCGCCGCGGCCCTGTGTGGGGAAAAGAGGGGTACAGCATGACACAGGCGATTTGGGAACAGGGTTATACACAAAACCGCGAGCTGTCGTGGCTGCAGTTCAACGCACGCGTGCTGGCCGAGGCGGAGGATGAGAGCGTCCCCCTGCTCGAACGGCTGAAGTTTCTTTCCATATTCACCAGCAATCTGGACGAATTTTTTATGATCCGCGTCGGCAGCCTGGACGACATGGCGGCAGTCGATAAAAACCACATTGACAACAAATCCGGCATGACCGCCCGCGAGCAGCTGCGCCGCATTTACACGGCGGTGGAGCCGCTGTACGAGCGGCGGGACGCCGCGTTTTCCGACGTTGAACGCCGGCTGCGCGGCGAGAGCCTGTGCCGTCTGCACATCAGCGAGCTGGACGCGGCGGGACAGAAGTACATCAAGCACTATTTCAAAAATGTGATGGCGCCCGTGCTGTCGCCGCAGATCGTGGATTCGCACCACCCTTTCCCGCATCTGGAGGGCAAGGTGCTGCACATCGCCGCTCTGTTGGCCCATAAGAAAAACGAGCGCCTCGGCCTGCTGCCCGTACCCGCCTCGCTGCCCGCGCTGGTGTTCCTGCCCGGCCAGCCCGGGCAGTACGTTCCGGTCGAGGATATCCTGCTCGAATACGCGGACCATGTGTTCGAGATGTACGACGTGCTGGAAAAAACCGTGTTCTGCGTCACCCGCAACGCGGACATCAATCCGGACGACGAAACGTTCGGCGCGGAGGAGGGGGACTTCCGCAAACGGATGGAAAAGCTCCTGCGCCAGCGCCGCCGTATGGCCGTGGTGCGCGTTGAACTCAACCGCCCGATCAGCGACCACTTCAAGGAATACTTCCGCACCCGCTTCGAGGTAACCGACGCGCAGATTTTTCTGTCGCGCCGGGCGCCGCTCAAAATGGCGTATGCGTTCAGCCTGGGCGAGCACCTGCCGGAAAAGCAGCGCGCTGCGCTTTCCGACCCGCCGTTCACGCCACAGCAGCCGGGCATGCTGCCCGCTGGGCAAAGCCTGCTCAAGGCGGCGCTCAAAAAGGACATCCTGCTTTCCTATCCTTATGAAACCATGGAGCCGTTCCTGCAGATGATCCGCGAGGCCGCAGGCGACCCGCACGTTGTCTCCATCCGCATCACGATCTACCGTCTCGCGCGCAAGGCCAAGCTGGTTGAATACCTGTGCGCGGCCGCAGAAAACGGCAAGGATGTGACCGTGCTGATCGAGCTGCGCGCCCGTTTCGACGAGCAGAACAACATCGACTGGTCCGAACGGCTGGAGGAGGCCGGCTGCAAGATTATCTACGGCTTTGAGGACTACAAGGTCCACTCCAAAATCTGCCTGATCACCCGCCAGGACCGCGCGGGCCTGCGCTATATCACCCAGGTCGGTACAGGCAATTACAACGAAAAAACCGCCGCGCAGTATACCGACGTGTCGCTCATCACCTCCAACGAGCATATCGGCATGGACGCGGGCGCGTTTTTCAACAACATGGCGCTTGGCAATCTGGAGGGGAAATACGAGCGTCTGCTCGTCGCGCCCAATAGCTTCAAGGACCATATCCTCGCGCTGATGGACGAGCAGATCGCCAAGGGCGGCGAGGGCTACATCCTGCTCAAGTTCAACTCCCTGACCGACATCGATGTGATCGAGAAGCTGCGGCAGGCGTCCTGCGCAGGCGTTCGGGTCGAAATGATCGTGCGGGGCATCTGCTGCCTGCTGCCCGGCGTCAAGGGCCATACGGAAAACGTTTCGGTCACCAGCATCGTCGGCCGTTTTCTCGAGCATTCCCGCATCTTTGTATTCGGCCGCGGCGCGGATGAAAAAATGTATATCTCCTCGGCCGATCTGATGACGCGCAATACCGAGCGCCGCGTCGAGATCGCCTGCCCGATCGACAGTCAGGAGGTCCGCGCGCGCCTGCATGATATCTTATACGCCATGCAGCATGACACCGTTAAGGCTCGCGTCCTGCAGCCGGACGGAACGTACTGCAAAAAGCCGGCCGTTCCCGATCCGGTGTGCGCGCAGGCGCTGCTCATGCAGCAGGCAATTTCCGAAGCGCACCAGCAGTCGGCCAATCCCGCGCCGCCGGCGCCCGGTTGGAAAAAATTCCTCCATCATTTGTTCGGCGGCGAGGACTGACCCCGCGCCCGCTCCCCCAAAGCAGCAAAAAGCGGTTCCTACCGGAACCGCTTTTTTCATTTTTCCCATTTTTCAGCCGTCCGCTCTCACGCGCGGCTCCACTGGGTACCCTGGCGGGTATCCTTGATGGTCACGCCCATAGCGGCCAGCTCGTCGCGGATGCGGTCTGCCTCGGCGAAGTTTTTTTCCTTCTTCGCCGCCGCGCGCTGGGCGATCAGCGTCTCGATCCTGTCCGCGTCCGGATCGGCGGCCGCGTCCTCGCGCTTCTGCACCAGGTTGAGCACGCCGGTCAGCTCCATAAACAGGCTGTGCGCCGCGGTCAGAAACGCCTTTGTCGCGTCCTGGTGCGCGCCCATCCAGGCGTTGATCTCGCGCGTCAGCTCGAACACAGCGGAGAGCGCGTCCGCGGTGTTCAGGTCGTCGTCCATCGCGTCAATGAATTTCTGCTTGTACGCCGCGAGGGTTTCCAGCTTGGCGGACTCCTCCGCGGTCATTGCGTCGCCCTCGGCCTTGCTGATGCGGAACTCCATATTATTGCGGGCTTCGTACAGGCGGGCGAGGGATGCCTTGTTCATCTCGAGCGACTCGGCCGAGTAGTTGAGCGGGGTGCGGTAGTGCGCGGACAGCATGAACATGCGGATAGTCTCATAGCCGAACTCCTTTGCCGCGTCGCGCACCATGAAGAAATTGCCCTTGGATTTGGACATCTTCTCGTTGTCGATGGTCAAAAAGCCGTTGTGCAGCCAGTAATGCGCAAACGCGCAGCCGTTGGCGCACTCAGACTGGGCGATCTCATTCTCGTGGTGCGGGAAGATGAGGTCAAGGCCGCCGGAGTGGATGTCGATGGTCGGGCCGAGGTATTTGTTGACCATAGCCGAGCACTCGATATGCCAGCCGGGACGTCCCTTGCTGCCCCACGGCGTGTCCCACGCCGGCTCGCCGGGCTTGGCGGCCTTCCAGACCGCGAAGTCCATCGGGTCCTCCTTCTGCTCGCCCACTGAGATGCGCGCGCCCGCCTGCAGCTCCTCCATCGGCTGATGGCACAGCTTGCCGTAGTCCGGATCGGATTTGGTGCGGAAGTACACATCGCCGTTCGGGGCAAGGTAGGCGTGGCCGGTATCGAGCAGCTTCTGCACAATGCCGATAATTGCGTCCATGGTTTCGGTCGCGCGGGGATGCACGGTCGCCTTGCCGATGCCGAGGCCCTCCGCGTCCGTGTAGTATTCCTTGATATAGCGGTCGGCAATCACGTCATAGGTCACGCCTTCCTCGTTGGCCTTGTTAATCACCTTGTCGTCGATATCGGTGAAATTCTGCACGAACTGCACCTTATAGCCGCGGTATTCAAAGTAGCGGCGCAGCAGGTCGAACACGATGAACGGGCGCGCGTTGCCGACGTGGAAATAGTTGTACACGGTCGGGCCGCAGGAATACATTTTGACCTCGCCCGGGGTGATCGGGACAAACTCCTCTTTCTGACGGGTCAGGGTGTTGAACAGTTTCATGGCTTTATCTCCTTTTCGGATTTGTTTACAATGGCTGGTTGATCTGTTTGGCGCAGTTCAGATACTCGGATAATCTGGTTTTTACGGACGGCAACAAAAACGCGCCGTCTCGGCGTGAACAGAGGCAGATGCCTGCTTTTGCAGGTGTACCAGCCTGCGGGCCGACATATCAGCGGGCGCAGGCGTACCGTACGGCGCTTTCTGCCAGAAAAGCGGGGCTTTTCCCTTATTTCCAGTACCTCCGCGGCAAAATAATCCTCCGCCTTACTGGTGTCCGGTCAAAAGCCAAGCAGCACCTCGCCCACCGCTGTCAAAAGATCATCCCACATGTGGTCTCCTTCTATCAACAAAGCCGCCCCTTTTATCCAAAGAGGCGGCTTTACGTCGCGGTTCCACTCCTGTTTTTCACTCGAAAGCGCGGTAACGGGCGCATTCCCGCGGGGCGCTTGACCCCGATGCTCGGCGGGCGCACTTCGCCGCGCGGCGCGCAAGACCCTTGCAGCCGGAGGGGCCTCTCTCTTGGGCGCGCCGGAAAACGGTTACTCTTCCCGCGTCGTCGCATACGTTGCGATCTGAATTTGATTTCAGTATACCATATACTGCCCGAAAGTCAAGCCGCCCATGCGCTTTATGCGGTAGCTGCGTATTTCGCCACCAGTGTCTGCGCCATGGCAAGCGGCTCCTCCCCGCGGTTCAGCCGCAGCGACAGGTACGGCGACGAGCCTGCGTTCAGCAGCAGACGGCCCCTGAAGTCGCTGTCCCCGCACAGTACGGACAGGCGCGCAAAGTCGGTTTCCGCAAAGGTGAGCAGCAGACGGCCGTCCTGCTGTTTGATCTCGGCAATACCCTGCCCGCTCGCCTGGCTGCGCAGCAGTGCGATATCAAGCAGCGCCACGGCCTCCGCGGGCGGCTCGCCGAAGCGGTCGATCAGTTCGTCGAGCATGTCGCTCTTCTGCTCCTCCGTGCGGATAAGCGCGATGCGGCGGTACAGGTCCACGCGCTGGCCCGCGTCCGGCACATAGGCAGCGGGCAGGTTCGCGGAGAGCAGCAGCTCGGCCGCACAGTCCACGCGCGGCTTGGGCATTTCGCCCTTTTCCTCCTGCACGGCCTCCTCGAGCAGCTTGAGATACAGGTCGTAGCCCACGCTCATCATATGACCGGACTGCTCGGGGCCGAGCACGTTGCCCGCGCCGCGGATCTCCAGGTCGCGCATGGCGATCTTAAATCCCGAACCGAACGCCGCGTACTCGCGGATGGCGGACAGGCGCTTCTGCGCGATCTCGGAAAGCGCCTTGCCGCGCCGGTAACACAGGTAGGCATAGGCGTGGCGCGACGAGCGGCCCACGCGCCCGCGTATCTGGTGCAGTTGGGCCAGCCCCAGGTTATCCGCGTTCTCGATAATCAGCGTATTTGCGTTTGGAATGTCGATACCGGTTTCGATGATAGTCGTGCAGACTAGGATATCGGTTTCGCCATCCGCCATGGCATTCATGGCAGCGGCGATCTCCTTCTGCGTCATTTTTCCATGCACCACGCCGATGCGCGCTTCCGGCAGGCGCTGCTGGAGCAGGTTCGCGCACCGCGCGATGGATTCCACATGGTTGTGCAGGTAGTATACCTGCCCGCCGCGCGCCAGCTCACGCCGGATCGCGTCGAGCAGCACACCGTCGTTCTGCTCCAAAACATAGGTCTGTACCGGATGGCGGTCGAGCGGCGGCTCCTCTATGGACGACATATCCCGAATGCCGGACAGAGCCATATTGAGCGTGCGCGGGATAGGCGTGGCCGACAGCGTCAGCACGTCCACGGTTTTGGAAAGCTCCTTGAGCGCCTCCTTATGGGAAACGCCGAAGCGCTGCTCCTCGTCCACGACGAGCAGCCCCAGGTCCTTGAATTTGATCCTCTTGTTGAACAGCTTGTGCGTGCCGATCACCACGTCCACCGAGCCGGCCTCCAGTTTTTGCAGCAGACGCGTCTGCTCCGAGCCAGTCTTGTAGCGGGTGAGCAGCTCGATCGTCAGCGGATGCCCCTGGAAGCGCTGCAGCGCGGTCAGGTAATGCTGGCGCGCCAGCACGGTTGTCGGCACAAGGATGGCGGCCTGCTTGCCCGCCAGCACGCACTTCATCACCGCGCGCAGCGCGACCTCGGTCTTGCCGAAGCCCACGTCGCCGCACAGCAGGCGGTCCATCGGCCGATCGGACTGCATATCCTCCTTGATTTCCGCGATACAGCGGAGCTGATCCTCGGTCTCCTCATAGGGAAACGCGTCCTCAAATTCCCGCTGCCATTCGTCGTCCGGCGGGAAAGCGAAGCCGCGGACCTTGGCGCGCTCGGCATAGAGCCGGATCAGCCCCTCGGCCAGCTCCTTGGCCGCGGCCTTGGCGCGCGCCTTGGCCTTGGACCAGTCCGCGCCGCCCAGCTTGTTCAGGCGCACGCGCTCGTTCTCCCCGCCGCCGATGTATTTGGAGATCAGATCGAGCGAGGTCGCCGGCACATACAGGAAATCCGTTCCGGCAAACGCAATCTTGATAAAATCACGCTCCGCGCCGTCCACAGTCATGCGCTCCATGCCGACGAACCGGCCGATGCCGTGGTGCTCATGCACCACCAGGTCGCCCGGCATCAGGTCGGTAAACGACTTGACCCTGTCGCGGTTGGATTTTTTGACCGGCGCCTTTTTGCGGCGCGCAAGCACCTGCCCCTCGGTCATCACGACCAGCCCGAGGTCTGGGTACTCAAAACCCGCGGACAGCGTCCCCTCCAGAACGCTGACGTGTCCCCCCTTGGGCAGCAGGTCGCTGACCGCCGCGCGGATGCCCGCGCCCGTCAGCGCGTCGCACATGTTGCGGCAGCGCAACCCGCTGCCACAGACCACCGCCACCGCGCGCCCCTGCTGGATATAGGCGCGGATATCCGCCGCCGCCATGTCCAGATTGCCGCCGTAGGCGTTCATCTGGTTGGCTACAAAGTTTTCCAGATGCTGCGGCGCCAGTTCGGGAACGTTGTTCAGGAAGCTGTCCAACCGCAGCACCGTACGCGGCACGCGGCACAGGCTGGCAAAATCGAGCGCATATCCGTCCAGCCTGGGCGGCAGCTCGCCGCGCTCGAGCAGGGCGGTCACATCGTCCGCGATGCGGGCGTGGAAATCGCGCGCCGCGTCCCGCAGGCGCGGCGTGTCCTCAATGAGCACAAGCGCGTTTTCCGGCAGGTAATCGAACGCGGACGCGGGCTCCGGATAGACGAGCGGCAGGTACTTGTCCGCTGCGGGCAGTCCTCCGGTCTCGCGCAGGCGCTCCGCGTCGCGTTCCAGGTTGGCCGCCAGGTCGGGATGCTTTTTGCGGCGGGTGGAGAGCAGACCCAACACAGCCTTTGCCAGCCCCGCCGCGCCGCCCTTGGCCAGCGCGGGCAGTGTCTCCATGCACGGCAGACAGCGCAGAGCCTCCGCCGTGTCCAGCCGCCGTTGGCTACCCACGTCAAAGGTTGCGATTGAATCGACCTCGTCGTCCCAGAATTCCACGCGGTATGGGTGCTCCGCCTGCGGCGGGAATACATCCAGAATGCCGCCGCGCACTGAAAACTGCCCCGCGCCTTCGACCTGCGTACACCGCTCATAGCCCGCGCGGGTCAGCTCCTGCGCCAGACCGTCCAGCGGGGCCTCCTGCCCCGTGCGGATGGTCACCGACGCACTCCCGAGCGCGTCGGGCGGCAGCGTCCGCAGCGCCGCGGCCTGCACCGAGGCGACCGCAAACCGCGCCTCCGGCAGACCGTCCAGCGCCGCCAGCCGCTTCTGCTCATAGCCGCGCGACACGCCCGCCACATCAGCCATGACAAGGTCGCGCGCCGGCAGGACGGTCACCGGCTTTTCCGAAAACGCATGCAGGTCGGAGGCAAAGCGGTTGGCCGCGTTGTCGTCATCGGTCAGTACGAACACCGGCCGGCCGGTCTCCGCTCCCAATGCCGCCGCCAGATGCGCTTTGTGGATCGCCGACAGGCCGACTGCAAGCAGCGGTGTTTTTCCGGCAAGCAGGGCTTCTTTTAACTTTTTGTATTCTTTTAGATATGTTATACTTTTTGTAATTTCCGTCATCGTGTGCCACCCTTGCGGAACGATTTTTGTTTCTATCTGAGTCCCCGTATGCTATACTGAAAGTACCGCAATAAAAAGAAAGAGAATGGGAAAATGTATTTCATGAAGCATTTGCATCGCATCGCAGCGGGCCTCGCCGCCCTGCTGGCCGTTTCCCTGTCCGCCTGCGGCAGCCAGCCGGCAGATAATGCCGGCGCGGATACGGCGGACCACGCCGCCGCTCTGATGCCCTATGACGCGCCGAGCGGACGGTTCACACTGTCCGTACCCGAAATCGAGGGAGGCTGGACCGTAACCGACGGCGGTAACGACGAGCATCTGGTGCTGGACAACAGCGACCAGAGCTTCACCGTGATGGTGCAGGCCCTACCGCTTGACCAGTCGCTCGCGTTCTTTTCCAACCTGGACGAACTGGCCACATACCACCAGCAAACCACGCTCAGCACCTTCGGCGACGCGGCCGAGGCCGAGGTCGCGATCGGCGGCGGGCCGGACGCGCCCGAGATCGAAAACGTCAAATCCGCATCCTACACCGTCGAACTGAGCGGCGTGACCGCCAGGGCGCAGGTCAGCTATTTCCAAACCGACGGCGCCTACTACATCCTGACCATCACAGGGCTTGCGGACGTATACGACGCCAATATCGGCAAAATGCAGAGCGCCCTGTCTTCCTTCCATGAAAACGCGCTTTAACGCTTCCATCCCCTCAAGGCAGGCCTGCAGCCTGCCTTTTTTCTATATATCAAGCATGCCAAAAGGGCAGATTTTGCAATCTGCCCTCATTATATGCGTTTACGCGCGGCTTAATGCGCGTGGTGGTCGTGCTCGTGGTGGCACGCTTCGCAATCCAGGCTGCAGCCGAGGATCTCGGCCGGATCCTTGCCCATGCGCTTGTAATAATCCGCGATGGCCGAGCGAAGCGCCTCCTCCGCCAGCACCGAACAGTGCATCTTGACCGGCGGCAGGCCGTCCAGCGCCTCCGCGACCGCCTTGTTGGTCAGCTTGAGCGCCTCTTCGAGCGTCTTGCCCTTGACCATTTCGGTCGCCATCGAGCTGGTTGCGATCGCCGCGCCGCAGCCGAAGGTTTTGAACTTGACATCCTCGATCACGCCGTCGTCCGACACCTTGAGGTAAATCTTCATGATATCGCCGCACTTGGCGTTGCCGACCTCGCCAACACCGTTCGCATCTGCGATCTCGCCTACGTTGCGCGGGTTGGTGAAGTGGTCGAGTACCTTTTCACTGTACTGCATAATTACGACTCCCTTTATATCTCAAATCTATCAAAATGCTTGGTTTTCATCTTTTGGGGCTTATCCGTGCAGGTTGGAGGCCGCGGTCAGGTTGGGTCTGCCGTCTTCCCACACCGGACTCATGGCGCGCAGCGTGCCTACGACCTGGGTGACAGTCTCGATGATATAATCGACGTCCTCCTCGGTATTCTGCTCGCCCAGCGTCAGGCGCAGGGAACCATGCGCGATCTCATGCGGCAGGCCGATGGCCATAAGCACATGGGAGGGATCGAGCGAGCCGGTCGAGCAGGCCGAGCCGGTCGAGCCGCACACACCCGCAAGATCCAGGCGCAGGATCAGTCCCTCGCCCTCGATGGCCTCGAACACGAACGAAGCTGTGCCAGGCAGCCGGTTCACCGGATCGCCCGTGTAGTGCGTATAGGGAATTTTCATCACGCCCTCGACCAGACGGTCGGTGAGCTTTTTGACATAGCCCATTTTTTCATCCAGGCCCTCGACCGCTTCTTTCATGGCCGCCGCAAGGCCGATGCAGCCCGCGGTGTTCTCCGTGCCGGAAACCAGGCCGCGCTCCTGCCCGCCGCCGTATACCAGCGGCTCCAGCGCCACGCCCTTTTTGACATACAGCACGCCCACGCCGCGCGGGCCGCGGAACTTGTGCGCGGAAAGCGAGAGCATATCGATACCCATTTCCTGCACGTCGATGTGCATGTGGCCGACCGCCTGCACCGCGTCCGTATGGAACTTCGCGCCCGCTGCGTGCGCCAGCTCGGCAATCTCCCGAATGGGCTGGATGGTGCCGATCTCATTGTTCGCCGCCATGATGGTGACGAGCGCGGTATCCTCGCTCAGCTCGCGCTTGAGCTGCTCCAGATCGACGCGCCCCTGCTTGTCCACATCCAGATATGTGACGCGAAAGCCCTCCTTTTCCAGCGCCTCGCAGGTATACAGCACCGCGTGATGCTCGATCTTGGAGGTGACGATATGTTTGCGGCCCTTGGCGCCCGGCCCGTGCATAAAACCGCGGATAGCGAGGTTGTCTGCCTGCGAGCCCCCTGCGGTGAAAATAATCTCGCCCGGCGCATAGTCATTCGCTTCATTGACCGGCATGGCCGCGTTCAGGCACTTGCCGACCGTGGCGCGCGCCTCGTTAAGCGCTTCCTTTGCCGCGCGCCCGATGCGGTACAGCGAGGAAGGGTTGCCGTAATACTCGGTCAGCCACGGCTTCATCGCCTCGAACGCGGTTTCGGACAGCGGCGTGGTCGCCGCATTATCCGCATAGACAAATTTTTTCATCTTATATCAGCCTTTCTCTGCAAAAGGTTCGTTTTGCTGCATGCCCCCATTTGCCAGTAAATCGGTAGGTTCAGGGGGTACTATTAATATACACCTGAAACGCGCATTTTAGCAAGCAAAAAACTGACGAAACCAGACGCACAGCGACAGCGCTTTTGCATCATTTCGTGCATTTTGTGCAGTTTATCCCTTTTTATCCGAATCCAAATGCCGCTTCAGTCGCTGCAGCACGTCGTCGTACTGGGCCGACCGCGCGCTCGGATTGCCGCGCAGCATTCTCTTACGCGTGCGCTTCAGGCTTTCCGCGCGCTCGTTGAAACGCTGCTGGATCGCATCCAGCCGGTCCAATATCTGCTCCTTGGTATCCGACCATTGCTCGCGCGCGTCGTCCATTCTTTCGTTGAGCTGTGCGCGCGCATCGTCCATTTTCTCCGACCACTCGCCGCGCGCCTCGTCCACCCGATAGGATAGATTCGTCAGGCGCACCATCGCGGTCTGCGACAGCTCATGCCGCAGTGCCGCGCCCTGCTCGCGCAGTTCGTCGAGCTCCTCAAGCAGTCTGGCAAGATCGAGCGCCGTGCGGACGGATACCGCCACGTCGCCCGCGAACGCAATGGTCAGCAGCGCCACCAGCACCGCCAGCAGCACGGACGGGAGGCCCACCGCCAACACCTCGACCGGCGGATGGATAACCCGCGCCAGAAGCACCCCAAAAAATCCCCAGCACAAGGACGATTGCAGGCAGATCCGTCCCTGAAACTGGAATCGATGGGAAGAATAGTCCCAGTATTTTACCTTGAACAGTTTTTCCATGACTACGCCGACAATATACTCAAATATTGTTGCTACCAGCATGCTGACAGCAAAAAGCGCCGCCGGATGGTTATACAGCGGCAGCGAAACGTGCAGCAGAAGCGTAGCCCCAAAGCCATAAATCGGCAGCATCGGCCCACGGAGAAAGCCGCGGTTGACAAAGCGCCTTTGCTGCACGGAAACGACCGTGGACTCAAAGCACCAGCCCAAAAAGCAGTAAATATAAAATATCAGCATCCATTGCAGGAACGAATAATCGTAAACCATATTCAGCCTTTCTCCATCCGCCGCAGCCCTCATCCCATATGGTAATTATTCTATCTAACTTTTTGACTTTTGGCAAGCGCACAGGTATAATATAACTATCTTATAATAAGAAGGGCGGGCGAACCCCACTATGCTGAACTTCACCATCCATACCACAACCGAAGTCGTTTTCGGACGCGATATCGAAAAGGATATCGGCCCCAAGCTCAAGGAGATTGGCGCGCACCGCGTGCTCGTGCATTTCGGCGGGTCGAGCGCCCGCTCCTCCGGCCTGCTCGATCGGGTGGAGCACAGCCTTTTTGAAGCGGGCCTGTCGTTTGTCGAGTTGGGCGGCGTGGAGCCAAATCCTAAAATTTCGATGGTGCGCCGCGGTATTGAGCTGTGCCAGCGCGAGGGCATCGACTTCATCCTGGCGGTCGGCGGCGGCTCGGTCCTCGATTCCGCCAAGGGCATTGGCATGGGCGTCGCCACAGGCCGCGACCCCTGGGAGTTCGCTGCGACCGGCACCGCGCCCGATCAAACGCTTCCGGTCGGCTCGGTGCTGACGCTTTCGGCTTCCGGCTCGGAAACCAGCAACTCCTGCGTGCTTACCAACGAGGAGCTCAAGGAAAAGCGCGGCATCACCAGCCAGACCAACCGCCCCCGCATCAGTTTCCTCAATCCGGAAAACACGTTCACTGTATCCAAATTCCAGACCGGCTGCGGCATTGTGGACATCATGATGCACACGCTGGAGCGTTACCTGACCGCTGGCGGCGAAACCGACATCACCGACCGCATCGCCGAGGGGCTGCTCATCGCAACGCGCGACGCGGGCCGGCGCGCCATCGCCGACCCGAACGACTATGAGGCGCGCGCCACGCTCATGTGGGCGGGCAGCATATCGCACAATAACCTGACCGAATGCGGCCGCCTGCGCCTGTTCCCTGTCCACAAGCTCGAGCACGAGCTTTCCGCTTTCCGTGATGAAATCGCGCACGGCGCGGGCCTGTCCGTGCTGTTCCCCGCGTGGGCGCTGTATGTGATGGAGCATGACGTGCCGCGTTTCGCGCAGCTCGCGCACCGTGTCCTCGGGGTGGAAATGGATTTCTCCCATCCGGAACGCACCGCGCGCGACGGAATCCTGACCCTCAAGCGGTTTTTTGAGGAGATCGGCATGCCTGTGCATATGGCGCAGCTCGGCATCAAGCCGGAAAACTACGAAACGCTTGCCGACAACGCGATCAGGACTGCCGGCGGGCCGGTCAAAAGCTATGTGCCGCTGGATAAGCCGGCAATCCTGGAGATTTTCCGGCTGGCGGAATAACCTGTTTGGAAAGACCCCTCGGCAGCGGGGACAGTGCGCCGCCCTGCGCGGGGGTAAAAGGGGAGGACAACCCGCATGGGTTGTCCTCCCCTTTTGAATTCCCTGCTTTCCTTTTTTCACGGCTGCAAGGCTTTGGCGCTTCCACAGGGCCGGTTTACGGCATTTGCTCCCGCGCGCTCCGCGCGCAAGGTAGGTCGTGCGTTCCACCTGCCGCCCATTTGCTGTATCACGGTAAGCGCAACGGCTTCCACCCCAAGGGGGTGGTGGGTGGGGTGGGCGGCGGCTTCTTCCTCCCGCGCACTGTTACGCGCGCATGGACCGTTTCGGACAGGCGGTATCCGTTTTCCCGCTGTCCCGCTCTAACCTCCGCGCGAACAGAGCTCCCGCAACAGTCTCCGTATTTTTTTCGGAGCGGTCCTGGTCAGAAATAGGAACGGCGCAGCCGTTCCGGCCTCCGGCCTGCGCATCAGGGAAAAGGGGGGATTGGCAAGAGGGGAGAAACCGACGGTTTCTCCCCTCTTGTCCGCCCGCGCCGCGCAGGCGCAGCTTCCCCGCTTTCGCCAAAGCGGAAACCCACGCCTCCCCCTCCGCTCCCCGATCGCTATTTATAAATTTCCTGTTTTTCTTATCTTTACCTATTGACAAACTGAAATAATGCGCGCTATAATATTTAGGCTAACTGTAATAGATGTACCAGCATCTTTGGACATTCCTCAATAGCTCAGTTGGTAGAGCATGCGGCTGTTAACCGCAGGGTCGTTGGTTCGAGTCCAACTTGAGGAGCCATACAGGGGTATAGCTCAGCTGGTAGAGCATCGGTCTCCAAAACCGAGTGCCGTGGGTTCGATCCCTACTGCCCCTGCCATTTTGCTGCTGTAGCTCAGTAGGTAGAGTGCATCCTTGGTAAGGATGAGGTCACCGGTTCAAATCCGGTCAGCAGCTCCAGTAGAGAAGCCCGTCGTTCGCGCTATGCGCCGGATGCCGGGCTTTTTTCGTACACCGTGCGCGGCGGCAGCCGAAAACACGCCAGCTCTTCCCGCAGACCTGCCGACCAGACGAACCCCATCTCAAAGGCCTGCTGCTCCAACAGGTCGGCATAGTCCATGCACGCATCCCACAGCCGTTCGCCGCTTTCTCCTGCCTCCGTCATGCTGTGCAGACGGTCAAAACGGTTCAGGAGCGCCTCCTTGCGGGGCTTTTCGCCCTGCTCGCTCCACAGATAGAAAATCTCTGCAAAGATACTTTTCATTTTCTCACCTCTTTTCCTCTGTATAGATAATACACTGAAATCAGTGTATTATCTATTATTAAATTTCACAAAAATAACACAAATTTTTGTACTGATTTCAGTACAGCTATGAGGGATTACTATGCCAATCAGTGAAGCACGCCGCAGGGCAAACGAAAAGTACAACGCCAAAGCCTACGACCAGATCCAGTTCCGCGTCAAAAAAGGGCAGAAGCAGGTCATTCAGGCGCATGCGGAACGCCAGGGCGAAAGCATGGCCGCCTTTATTGCCCGCGCTATCCAGGAAACCATGGAGCGCGACCTGCAAAATAAGGGGAACCCATGACCCTTGTCCTACACCAAATCTCCTGGGAGGAAATCCTGTGAAGCTCCGCAATTCTCTTCTGTTATTCCTTACTGCTACCATCTGGGGCTTTGCGTTCGTTGCGCAACGCGTCGGTATGGATTATGTTGGCCCACTTACATTCCTGTTCGCGCGCAGCCTGATCGGCGGTATCGTGCTGTTGCCAGCGGTCGCCGTGCTGCACCGCTCGGGGCCGGGGCACGCGGGCGAAACGCCTGCCGACCGGTGCAGGGCGCGCAAAACACTGCTGCTCGGCGGTATCTGCTGCGGCACTGTACTTTGTGTGTCTGACCTTGCGCAGCAAGTTGGGTTACTCTATACGACCGTTGGTAAATCCGGCTTCCTTACAGCATGCTATATTCTGATCGTCCCGTTGATTAATCTGCTGTTCTTCCATCGAAGATGCAGGCGGTTAGTTTGGGGCGGGATAGCGCTTGCTATTGTGGGAATGTACTTCCTGTGCATGACCGATGGCTTGACCATCAATTTTGGGGATGCAATCAGCCTTGTCAGCGCGCTCTTGTTTTCCGTTCATATTCTGGTAATCGACTATTTCTCCCCGCGCACGGATGGGGTCAAAATGTCATGTGTCCAGTTTTTTGTATGCGCGGCGATCGCTGCCGTTGGCATGCTGCTGTTTGAACAGCCCAGCCTGGGCGCGCTCCTTGCTGCGTGGAAGCCCGTACTGTACGCGGGCGCGCTGTCCTCCGGCGTGGGCTATACGCTGCAGATCGTCGGACAGAAAGGGATGAACCCCACTGTTGCTTCGCTTATCATGAGCCTGGAATCCGTGATTTCGGTCATTGCCGGCTGGCTGATTCTGGGCCAGTCGCTATCCGGCCGCGAGATATTCGGCTGTGTGCTAATGTTCGCCGCCATCGTGCTGGCACAGCTCCCCAACGCGCCAAAGGAAAACGCCGTCAATTAGATGCTCCCTCATAAGGGTATCTACAATTGCATGGAATCCCTCTGCGGATATCGGTTCACGATGCCCGCAGGGGTGTTTCTATTTCTGTGCCTTTTATAGGTTTTCAGCTTGATCTCGAATAGCAGGGTTGCCAACCATGCCAATATCGGTGTAGTGAATTACTTCGGTTTGGCGTGCATGTATAGAATACTTTACGTCTTTTTCATGCACCACGATTTTCTGGATGAACAGACGCAGCAGCTCCGGCGTCAATTTCTGAATGTCGGTGTAACGCTTGTCCTTGGTGATGATGATTCCGATTTTATCATTTTCCATGTCCGGCATCACGCGCTGGAAATCCGTGCGATTGAAGTTGGCATCGGAATATCCGTCATCTACATAGAATTGCGGGTTTGGGAACAAACCAAGGATGGGGGGGAGTTTTAAGACCAAGAACAGTTCGGCCAGAAATTGAAATTTGATCTATACGGAAGTTTTTTCCGAAGCTACAATGAAGGGAGAATCGGTCTGACGACGCGATGCTTGCGCTATTCATGCTCATGGCCGCAAACTGTCAACCGTCGCTTTCGTTGCAGCGTTCGATTTTGCAGATCGAGGTAGCGGCGTGGCCGCATGCTCGAATAGCAACGCAAGCTGAATAGAGAACAAATTAGGATTGGTATTGATTTCATGTATTGCTGGAGGGAGCTATATGATGAATCAAACGATCACTACTGTTGGCATTGATGTGTCTAAGGGAAAACGTGCGGTCGCTGTCCGCAGGGCTGATAGGAAAATTGTCCTCCCTCCGGTTCAGATCGACCATACTGCCGATGGAGTCTCTCGACTAGTGGAACAGTTACGAGAAATCGGCGGCGATATGCGAATCGTCATGGAGCGTACCAGAATGTATTGGCGACCTATAGCGCACATGCTTAGAGCAGCTGGGTACTTTGTCAGTGTTGTCAACGCGATCCGCATCCATAACTTCAGTAACAATTCCCTCCAAAAGATGAAAACCGATAAAACTGACACCCTTAAGATCGCAAATTATGGTCTTGCATTTTGGACAGATCTACGCAATTTCTCTGATGAAGATGAAACCATACAAATGTTGAAAATGCAATGCCTCCTGTATGAACGAACACAGGAAACCAGTGTTGAACTGCAGAACGGACTGATCTCACTGCTAGGTCAGACGTTTCCTCCCCAGCGCTCCGTTACATAGCGTGATTAAGCCCCCCAGACTGTCAGCACAAGCAGCACCACTGCCGAAACGCTCAGCAACAGGCCGATCAGTCGGGTGATCATCGTCACCCGACTGATGCTCATGCTGTGGAATGTTTCAAACGAACTGATCGGATAGGGGAAAGCCAGAAACGCCAGGCCGGCGACCAACTGGCCGATATACGCGCCGACCATGTGCAGCGGCCCGTCACCGCCAAAGAATGCGCTGATCATAAAGCCCAAACCGCCTGCGAATACCAGCAGGTACAGCGCGGTTTTGAACCGTCGGTCGAGCTGTACATAGCGCTCAGTACGCGCACGGCATTCTTCACAGCATACGCCGAACGACCTGGTATGCACTTTGGCCATCAGTTTGTTTTCCGGCAGGGCTTTACCGCAGTAAACACATTTTTCCATGTGATTTTCCTCCTGAACATGCGCGGCAAAGCCGCACGGCTTTACTTTTTCCGATAGTTCTGGAACGAGTTGAGCACAACGCCTATCTGCTCGTCAGTCAGCAGGTTGGGCTGCTGTCCCGCCGCACGCACGCGGTAATACAGCTCCGCGCAGAATTCAATCTGCTCGGCCACATCCAATGTGTAGCCGATGTTGCTGCCGCAGCACAGCAGGCCGTGGTTGCCGAGGATGCATGCGTAATTGTCGCCCATGGTTTCACAGGCGCACTGCGCCAGCTCATAGGTGCCGAACTGAACATAGGGCGTACACGGCACTTCGCGGCCGGAATAGGCAACCAGGTAGTGCAACGGTGGGATGGACCAACCCATGCAGGACAGCGCGGTGGCAAAGGTCGAATGGGTATGCACCACAGCATGGATGCCCGGACGCTTCTGATAGAAAATGCGGTGCATGTCCACTTCACTCGAGGGCTTGCGGTCGCCGTCTACCTTTTCGCCTTCCGGCGTCAGCACAACCACGTCCTCCGGCGCGGTTTTGAAATAATCCATACCGCTCGGGCTGATGGCAAACAGATTCTCCTTTTCATTATACACGCTCAGGTTGCCGAAAGTACCCACAGTCAATCCTCGCTCGATCATTTGTTTGCCGTATTCTACAACCAGTTCTCTTTCTTCCTTCAGCAGCATAGCATATTCTTCCTTTCATTAGTCCAGAGTGATCGAAGCGGCATTGACCACACGATCGTTGACGCCGCTTTGCAAAAAGCGGTCCGCTTCACGCATCAGCAGAAACGGCGCGCGCGGGATCGCGTCCACCGTCGTTCCCGCGATGTGCGGGGTCAGCAGCACATTGTCCATTTGTAGCAGCGGGGAGTCCGCGTCGAGCGGTTCGCTGTCGTATACGTCCAGTGCCGCACCTGCCATGTAGCCCTGCTGCAGCGCCTCAACCAGCGCGGGCTGATCGACCAGGCCGCCGCGCGCGGTGTTAATGAAGTACGCTGTCTTTTTCATGCGGGAGAAATACTGCATGCCAATCATATGCTCGTTTTCAGGTGTCAGGCGCAGATGCAGCGAAACAATATCGCCCTGCTCGAACAGCGCTTCGAGCGAATCAACCAGCTTGACCGCGCCCAGCCCCACCTGCGTGAGCTTTTCCGGGTTGGTATAAGCATCATAGGCGATGACCGGTACGCCGAGCGCGAGCAGACGGCGCGCTAGCGCCGCGCCCACGTTGCCGATACCGGCCAGCGCGACCGTGTGGCCGGACAGGGTCATAAGGAAATCCGAGTTATAGTAGTTTTTGCACCATTCCCCGCCGCGCATTTTCAGGTGGGATAGTGCGATGTCGCGCGTCAGGCACAGAATCATGCCCAGCGCGAAGTCTGCCACCGGTTCGGCGTTGCGGATGACATTGAGCACCGGGATATTGCGCGCGCTGGCGGCTGCCAAATCGATGTGCTCCAGACCGCCGCGGCAGGTCAGGATCAGCTTAAGGCTTTTGGCCTTTTCCAACAGCGCGGCTGGCACCGGGTTGAAATGCACCAGAAGGACGTCTGCATCCGCGATTGCTTCGTCCAGTCCATCGGCGTAAGGGACGGCCTCTGGGCCGCCGCGCTCAAGCCTGAGTTGCCGGGCGGTGAATTCCTGCTTGTCGGTCGACCCCCAACGCAGCTTCCGGATTTCGCCGCAGCAAAGCGCGCTCGCGCGGACGGCCTGCTCCATGGTTTCGGGCGAAACGAACGCGTCGCCCACAACAACGACCTTTTGCGGCCGCAAGGTGAAATCTTTCATTTGGTCTCCTTTTCCTAAATACGATAGCCGCCGCTGCAAAATGCAGCAGCGGCCGATTAGTTGATTATTGCGTTGCAAACCTTATACCAAAAGCAATGGACTTAATAAGCCGAATACTCTGCGGCAGAGCGCTCCAGATACTCGACAAAACGGGCTTTATTCTTGCGGAACAGGAAGTACATCACGAAGTATACAATTACAACCGCGCCGATGATGATCGGGTTCTTGCTCAGGAAGCAATAGAACAGGCCGGCAATCAGCGGATGGCAAAGGATACCGAAGCTGGTGATGTACACGCCTGCCTGCGGCAGCTGGAAGCCGGCTTCTACAGCTACCTGAGTGAAAGTCGGCGCCAGCTGAGAGGCGATGATCAGGCCCAGCGAGAACCAGATCGCACCGCTGACCACACTCTTGGCAATGTTGCCGTTGGATACGCAGATGAAAATTTCAACCATGTACGGCAGCGCGCACAGGTCGGCCATCGGCAGAATGATGTTGCCCGGCAGCACGAACGAGAGCAACAGCATGATTGGGATCAAGATGATGCCGGTAACCAACGTGTTCGGTTCGCCGTAACCGCAGGCGTCGTTAACGGACAGGTACCACTCGCGGCCCTTGCCGGCCTCGACAGCCTTGGCCTTATAGGCGTCGGACATCGTGGTGAATGCGTTAGCAAAGATACCTGCAACCTTGGGGAATACCGCCATGATCGCCGCAGTCGAAACCGCAGCCGAGCTGACCGTGCCCCAAGCTGCCAGTGCGCCTTCGCCGAACAGCATGTTGTAGTTACCGATCACGCCAATGATGGCGCCGACAATCAGGCCGATGAACATCGGCTCGCCCAGCAGGCCTAGCTTTTTCTGCAGGGTTTCAGCGTTAAGCTTGATCTTGTTGAAGCCGATCTTACCCAGCAGCCAGTTCATGATAACCGCAAACGGCAGGCTTTCCAGATGGTGCGGCGCCGTCATACAGCAGTTGTCATATTCATAATAGGTGGACCAGCGCTTGGCACAGGCTTCAGAGAACAGCAGGATATAGAGCAGCTGCATAATCATGCAGGCCATCGCAAGCATCATGTTCTCCGTCAGGGCATAAATCAGCGAGCCCCAAACCATGAACGAATAGTTGTTCCAAAGGTCGGATGCCATGAAAACGTCCGTCCACTTCGCCAAGAAAAGGACGATCTGCAGTACGATGGCTACACCGATAAACAGAACGCCGACTTTGGTGGAATACGCGATGACCGAAACCGATTGCCAGCCGGTATCCAGGCCGGGCAGGTTAACGCCGGCGTTGGTGACCATTTGATTGACAACCGGCGCGATAATCGCCGAATAGCTGTTAACTACAAAGTTGAAGCCGGTCAGACCGACTGCACACAGCAGCGCGGACTGAAAGGCTTTTTTTGCAGGCGCGCCCATGCACATACCAATGATGAACAGGATGATGGGCACGAACACCGTTGCGCCAAAGGTTGAGAACACATTGCTCAACGTCTGCAGAAATTCTGTCATTTACTTTTCCCCCTTTTTTGTCTGAACGGGACAATCGGAATTGCGGCGGCATAAGGTCTGTATCGGTTTGCTGGATGCAGGCCGGAAATCAGCCCTTGGCTTCCAGAATAGCCAGGCAGTCTTCGACCACCTTGTCTTCTGCCATGCCGGTCAGCATGCCGACAGCCTTCACCTTCGGGATGCCGAAGTCCTGACGGACCGGGCTGACGCAGGCGATCAGGTCAAACTGCTTGCCCGAGATTTCAGAAGCAATGCTGTTGGGGCTGGCTTCGGTCATGGAAGCGTCCCAGCCTTTTTCAGCCAGCTTTTCCTTGAGCTTGCCGGCTACCATTGCCGAGCTAACCGTGCCGGAACCGCACACGCAGAGAATCGTACAGCTTTTCATGATTACATTCCTCCTGTTGTAAACGGAAAATGAGATGGATGGGTTTTAACCGATATATTTCTGCGCGGCTGCAAACAGCTCGTCGTCTGTTTTTGCCGCGCGGAATTCCGCGACTACTTCCGGCTGCTGGAAGACGCCGAGCACTTTCTGCAGCAGCTCAACCTGCTCATCGGGGTCCTGAATGGCCATCATAAACAGCATTTCCGCCTCAACGAGCGTATCAGGATCGCCCATATGGGCGAAGGTGACCGGATGCGCCAGTTGCGCGATGCAGACACCGGGGCGATATACGTGCTGCGGGTCGGTATGCGGCATGGCCACGCCTATTTCCGCCAGCTGCAAGCCGGTGGGATAGGTTACCTCGCGCGCTAACACCGCATCGATATAGGTATCCTTGACAAAGCCTGCGTCAAAAAAGCGCTGACCGACCTGCCGGATCGCGTCCTCGGCATTCTTGGCCTCCACATTGCGCAGGATCAATTCACGAAAGGTTGCCTGTTCCATAGCGCTTGCCTCCCTTGATCATTCGTTCAGTCCGTCGAGAAAAGCGACGATCTTGTTGCCGACTTCCTGTTCGTTTTCGCCCTTTACTTCAATGGTGATGGGCGTGCCTTTTTTCAGTCCAGCGCTCAAAATACCGATAATATTTTTGGGGTTGATCGACCCTTTCTCGGTAATAAGGCGGATTTCTTCCGGAAATCCCTTGCAGAGCGCGGTAAGCTGCGCCGCGGGACGGGCGTGCAGGCCAGTCTGGTTCTTGATTGTAAATTCTTGGCTAAACATGATGCTTTTCCCTCCGATTACTGTCGAATTATATCCGTTTTGCTTGATTATTGTATTTTACTCTGTCTATGCTGTCAACGCAGAATAATTTGACATTTGCGTCAAAATCGCTTATACTATGTTCAAATGGTGAACAAAGTTTCACGTCATTGTTGGTGAGAGGAGCCTTTTTGTGAGCAATCGTGTTGATTTACTGGTGCATATTTCCGAACTTTATTATCAGCAGGAACTGAGCCAGCAGGAGATCAGTCAGATCATGGGAATTTCCCGCCCAACGGTTTCACGCCTGTTGGATGAAGCCAAGGAAACCGGCGTTGTCGAGGTGATTATCCACAGCCCGATCGTCAAGCATCCTAAGCTGTCCTATGCGCTGCGCACGGAGTTCGGTCTGCGTGACGCGATTGTGGTTTCCGGCAACTATGAGTTCGACAAGGCGCTTGCCCGTTGCGCAAAGTGCGCCGCCCATTTTCTCAACACGGTTTTGGAGAACAATATGTCGATCGGCATCTCGTGGGGCCGGGCGCTGGAAGCGCTGTGCAATGCGGTCGAGCCGAGCGAATATTATAATGTTAACGTGGTGCAGATGGTCGGCTGTCTGGGTACCGGTAATCCCCGTGTAGACGGGCTGGAGTTGGCGCTGCGCCTGTCGAAAAAGGTAGGCGGCACATATTCCAACATCTATGCGCCGGTTTATGTGGACAGCGAACTGGTTTATTCCTATCTGGTTGCTGAACCGCAGATCGAAACAACACTGAAAAAGGCGCTCTCGGTTGATATTGTAATCACCGGCATCGGCTCGCTGGACGATCCGAATGCTTCACTGTATCAATCCGGCTGCTATAGCCCGGAGGATCGCGAGGAGCTGATGCGCCGTGGCGCGGTATCCAGCCTGCTTGGCCGTATGTTTGATATCAACGGCAAGGAAGTGCAGCTGGATGGCCGCTTTGTGATTTCCGCCCCGCTGGAAGCGATGTATTATCCGACGTGGTCGATCGGCATCAATGCCGGTGCAGCCAAGGCAGAATGCACGCTGGCAGCGCTGCACGGAAAATATCTCAATACCCTGATCGTGGACGAACCACTTGCCCTCCGCATACTGGAACTGGAGGGCAAGCCGTTCGAAACATGAGGGGTGAAAAAATGCGAAGGCAGGGATGCAGGCATCCCTGCTTTTTTATGCTTATTTCAGCGAGCCGTCCAGCACGATAACGCCCTTGGCGCCTTCGCCGCGGATCATCTTGTCGAAGCCGTCGCGCCAGTTTTCCAGCGGATCGATCGAGGTGACGATCTTCTCCGGTACGACCGTACCGGCTGCGAGCAGTTCGAGCGACTTGACCCAGGAAGAGGGCTTCTGGCTGCGCGAACCGACGTAGGCAATTTCCTTGTGCAGGATCAGGTCGGTCCAGATGCTTTCGTGTGCTTCCGGGAACACGCCCATCTGTACGACCGTGCCCTTGCGGCGGACGATCTCAAGCGCCTTATTGGCCGCAGGTACAGCGCCCGAGCATTCGAAGCACTTGTCTGCGCCGACGCCGTTCGTCATTTCCATGACGATTGCTTTCAGATCCTCGGTCATCTGGTCGACACAGCGGTCCGCACCTGCGCTTTTTGCGATTTCGAAGCGCTCGGCATCGTGTGTCAGGCCGGCGACGATAACGGTTGCGCCCTGGCTCTTGGCGACTTGCATGACCATTTGGCCAATCGCACCCGCGCCAAATACAACGCAGACGTCGTTGGGCTGTACGTTGCCCTTTTCGATCGTCGCATGTACGCCGCAGGCAAGCGGTTCGGTCAGCGAAGCGGAAAGCAGGCTGACATTATCCGGCAGCACATGGACGCTTTCTTCACGGCTGACCAGATATTCCGCCATGGAACCATTGATCTGTGTACCGATGCCCTGCCGGTTGCCGCAAAGATTGTAGTCCTTGCTTGCGCACATCGGGCAGGTGCCGCAGGTTTTATAAGTGGTTTCGCTCGTCACGCGGTCGCCGACCTTGATGTTTTTGACATCGGGGCCGACTGCGGTGACAATACCGGAAAACTCATGCCCTAAAACCACTGGCGGTTTGGTGCTTGCATAAGTGCCTTTAAAGGCATGTAAATCGGTTCCGCAGATGCCGGAATACGCCAGCTTGATTTTGACCAGATCTCCCATCGCCTCCGGTTCCGGGATATCCATATATTGCATATGGTCGTATCCCGCTTCGGTTTTGACAACAGCTTTCATCATCGCATCCCCTCTTGCTTGAAAATATGTTCATATATAGAAATAATGTTCTTTCTTCGTTTGACAAATTATCATATCCAGTTGCATTTATTATAGCGTGATTGGCTGTATTGTCAAGCAAAAACCAGAAAAATATTGTTTAATTTGATCATTTCAACAAAAACCAAATGGGGTTTTTAGTCAATATATCCATTTTAATGCAGTTGACATTTGTTCATATTTATGAAATAATAAAAGCACGATAAACGGTGTATCGCTGCACCCAGCAGCAGTGGGTTGCATAATCCGACATTTGTTTTCACGCGCTTATCAGAAAGGAGTCAATATTATGGCGGAAAAAAAATATTCTACCGAAGAAGTCCAGAAAGTAGCCAACCAGATCCGCAAGCAGATTTTGGGCGTAGCCCTGCAGACCGGCGGCTGCTATCTGGCGCAGGCATGCTCCTCGGCAGAAATCATTGCTTCCCTTTATACTAAGGTGATGAACCTCGGTCCGTCCGTCGGTAACTGGGAGCCAATCCCGTTCCCCGGCGTTCCCGGCCCTGATAACATGGACTATCAGCGCGGTTCTGCGTATAACGGCGCCCCTGCGCCAGACAAGGATCGCTTCTTTGTTTCCTGCTGCCATTACGCATCGGTTATTTACAGTGCGCTGGCGGCGACCGGCCGTATCAGCCCGAACTGCATGGAGAAGTTCAATGTCGACGGCTGGAATATGGAAATGATCGGCGCAGAGCATTCTCCCGGTTTTGAAAACACCGCAGGCTCGCTCGGCCAGACAATTTCGATTGCAGGCGGCACTGCCCATGCCCGCAAGCGCCGCGGCGACACCGGCAAGTGCTATGTGCTGCTGGGTGATGGCGAGCTGCAGGAAGGCCAGACTTGGGAGTGTATCCAAGCGGCTGGTCACTATAAACTGGACAACTTTATCGTTGTTGTCGATGCCAACGACCAGCAGGTTGAAGGCAAGATCGCGGATCAGATGACCGAGGAACCGATCGTTGCTCGTTTCGAGTCCTTTGGCGCGACCTGCGTGGAATGCAACGGCCACGATATTGAAGCGTTCTGCAAGGCGTTTGAAACCCCGCATGAGGGCCGTCCGCTCGTTGTTATTGCACGCACCAGCGGCGCAACCGGCATTAAGCCGCTCGAGAAGCCCCGTTCGATGCATTTTATCCGCATCGGCAAGGACGAGCGCGATGAATTCCAGAAGATCTACGACGCGATGTAAGAGAGGGGTTCAACCATGAAAATTGAAGTCAATACCCACGAAAAAAATATGATCCGCTTTGCCGCGGAGCATTCGGAGGTCGTGGTTATGTCCGCCGACCTCGGTTCGTCCTGCGAGGTCAAGAAGTTCCGCCAGGTTTATCCGGACCGTTATCTGACCATGGGCATCGCCGAGCAGAATATGTGTTCCTGGGCGGCTGGTATGGCGCGAGAGGGCTACCGCCCCTTCCTGCACACCTTTGCCGTATTCCTTTACCGCCGCATTCTGGACCAGCTTGAGATGAGCGTGGCCTATCCGAACCTGCCGGTCGTATTTGTCGGCTTCGTTCCCGGCATCACCACTCCGGGCGGCGTTACCCACCAGTCGATCAATGACGTCGGTGTGCTGCGCACCGTGCCGAACATGACCATTTTCGATATCGGCGACGCAACCGAAATCGAAGGCGTGCTCGATCTGGCATATGAGTGCAACGGCCCTGTTTACATCCGCATGCTCCGCAAGGAAGTGCCGCGTCTGTTCCCTGCCAACGAGCCGATGCAGTTCAACCGTGCCCGCGTGCTGTCCGAAGGCGACGATATCGTGCTGCTGTCCTCGTCGATCTGCACCGAGGAAGCCATGCGCGCCACGGCAGCGCTCAAGGAAAAGGGCGTTTCTGTGCAGCATATGCATGTTTCTACCCTCAAGCCGTTCACCGACCCGACCATCGTCGAGGCGATCAACAAGAGCAAGTACGGCGTTATCACGATCGAAAACCATCTGGACATCGGCGGTCTCGGCACGGCAGTTGCGGACATAATCGCAGAAAACGGCCTGGGTAAACGTCTGGTCAAGATCGGCCTGCCGGGCTATCCGCACGGCGCGTCCAAGATGTACCTAATGAAAAAGTACGGTATCGATGCAATGCATCTGGTCGAAGCCGTCGAGGAGCTGACTGGAAAGAAACTCGGTATTCAGGAAGACGACCTTGAGAAGGTTCGTTTCGTCGATTTCCTGGAGGTATAACGTGCCCTATCGTGCCTGCGTGTGGGATATGGACGGCACACTGCTCAACACCCTGCCGACCATTCTGTATTACTGTAACCAGTCGCTGGCGCATTTCGGGCTGCACAGCATTGCGATGGAGGACTGCCGCGATCTGTGCAGGCTGCCGATCTCGCATTTTTATCATCGTCTGCTCAGATTGGGCGGCTGCCCGGAGCAGGATGTGGAACGGCTACAGCCCGCGATCCGCGATTATGACTGCGCCAGTTACCTGAAGGATTTTTCCCATCTGACCGAACCGTATGAAGGCATACGCGAAACCCTTGAAGCGCTGCGGGATATGGGGATCAAAAACGCCGTGCTGACCAATAAGCCGGATGCACTGGCCCACTCATTGACCAGGCAGTTCTTCGGCGGACTGATGGAAGCTTGCATCGGTCAGACACCGCAAACCATTTCTAAACCTGACCCGCGGTCGATGGACCGGGTGCTGGATACGTTGCATGTGCAGTGCAGTGAGATCCTGTATGTCGGCGATACGGATATAGACATGCAAACAGCGCACAACTCTGGCGCAGCCGCAGCCGCGGCCTGCTGGGGGTATCAGTCCATCGAGCAGCTCATGCCCTATTCGCCCGAGCATGTGATACATGCCCCGGGCGATCTGATCGAAATATTTAGGAGGTAACCGCTATGTTTTCCGAAATGAAAAAAGAAATCATTGATGCCGGCATCATGCTTGACCGCTATGAGTTGGTTTCACTGACCTGCGGCAACCTGAGTGTGCGAATGCCGTCAGGTGAGATCCTTGTCACTCCATCCGGTATGATGTACGAAAAAATGGTTGAGGACGACATGATCGTCATGGATCTCGACGGCAACATCATAGAAGGTACACGCAAGCCGTCATCAGACACACCTGCTATTCTACATATCTTCCGCGAACGCCCGGATATCAACGCTGTTATCCACACTCACCAGCCCTATGCAACTGCGGTTTCTCTTATCCCCGGCCTAACCGAGTTCCGTGTATGCATCACCGCGTTGGCAAACGCTGCGGGCGGTAACGTGCCTATCACCCCGTATTCGGCCGCCGGCTCGATCGATATGGGCATTGACACCGTTAAGTATGTCGGCGACGGTCATGCTGTTATCCTGTCCCAGCATGGCGTTATGACCGTCGGCAAGGATCTTAACCAAGCACTATATGCTGCGGTTTATCTGGAAGAAGCCGCCAAATGCTATCTGGCAGCGCGCGCAGCCTGTGTCAACGGCGAAACCAAGTTAATGAGCGATGCCCAGATTCAGCAGATGGTCGATGTGTTCAAATACTACGGTCAGGGAACAGCCACAATCCCGCAGGAGATGGTTCAGCGTTTGGGCTAAGCAACCGGAAAAAGCCGCCTGCGCGAGCGCTTTCCCCAAGCACACACTGCATGACGTTTATGATGTAACATCTAAAACCCCTTGATTGCATGATCAAGGGGTTTTAGAATAACCTCATTAGGAGAAATGCCCATTTTACACCATCGACTTATACGCATGAAAAGAATAGGCTTGCATCGGATGATTCCCGCAGCAGTCGAGATTGGATCTGCTTTTCAGTCTTATACTCTAAACGGTTTCAGTGTTGTCCCTATGGGACCGCACCTTTGACGGCGTTTTTTGTGCATCTTTTTTTCTTTCCCGCTATTGACAAATCACCGTTCTCGGACTAATATGAATACATGAACATATGAGCAATCATTCATATATAATTCAGGAGGCGAGATTATGGCGAGCGAAAGAACGCGCACTGCCTTACAAGTGCCGGACGAACATACAGCCGAACAGAGTCATCATCCGGAAACGTGCGGCTGCGGCCGCGATCATCAACACGAGCATCACCATCATCACGACGACGGTTGCGCCTGCGGCCACGAGCACGAGCATCACCACCATCACGACGACAGCTGCGCCTGCGGCCACGAGCACGAGCATCACCACCATCACGACGACGGCTGCGCCTGCGGACAGGAGCACAGCCACGGACAGGAGCACCGCCATCGCACGAGCGCGCACGGCATAAAACGGGTATACACCCTGCAAAACCTCGGCTGCGCGCACTGCGCCGCCGAGATGCAGCGCCAGATCAGCCAACTCGACGGCGTGGACGACTGCGTACTGGTCTACGAGACTAAGCAGCTCCGCGTGACCGGCAAAAATCCCGACGCTCTGCTGCCGCGCATCCGCGAAATCTGCCAATCCATCGAAAGCGAGACACAGGTTATCGCTTCAGAGGATGAGGCCGGCACCGGCCGCAGCCATCCGCTTGCCGGTATCCTGATCGGCGCGGGGCTGTTCCTCGCCGGTGAGCTGGCGCTCGGCGGCATGCCAAAAGTGCTCGTCATGCTCGCAGCGTACCTGCTGCTCGGCTGGCGCGTGTTGCTGACCGCGGTCCGCAATATCGGCAGGGGCCGCGTGTTTGACGAAAATTTCCTCATGGCGCTTGCCACGGTCGGCGCGTGGGCGATCGGCTCGTTCGACGAGGCGGTCGGCGTTATGCTGTTTTACCGCGTGGGCGAATACTTTGAGGACCGTGCGGTCGAGCGCTCGCGGCGGCAGATCATGGCCGCGGTCGACCTGCGTCCGGAAACGGTCAACCTCGTCGAGGCGGACGGCGGTGTCCGCCCAATCCCTGCGGAGGACGCTGCGGTGGGCGATATCGTGCTGGTTCGCCCGGGCGACCGCGTACCGCTGGACGGAAAGGTCGTGGAGGGCGAGAGCCGCCTGGACACCTCGGCCGTGACCGGCGAGCCGGTGCCGGTGCGCGTCGCGGCTGGCGACCGCGCGATCTCCGGCTGTGTTAATACGGACGGTGCGATTAAGCTGCGCGTCACCCATGTGCTGGCGGAGAGCATGGTCCAGCGCATCTTGGACAGCGTGGAAAACGCGGCCGCGCGCAAGCCCAGGATCGACCGCTTTATCACCCGCTTCTCCCGCGTGTACACCCCGGCTGTCGTCGCCATCGCGCTGCTGACCGCCGTCGTACCCAGTCTGGCCACCGGCGACTGGAGCAAATGGGTGTACACCGCGCTCACCTTCCTTGTCATTTCCTGCCCCTGCGCACTGGTGCTCAGCGTGCCGCTGACCTATTTCGCGGGCATCGGCGCAGGCTCCAGGCGCGGTATTCTGTTCAAAGGCGGCGCCTCGCTCGAAGCGCTGAAGGATGTGAAGGCCGTTGTCATGGATAAGACCGGTACGATCACCAGGGGCAACTTTGTGGTGCAGCGCGTATGCCCGGCGGAGGGCGCGGACATCGACGAAAACGAGCTGCTTTGGCTCGCCGCTGCGTGCGAGGGCGCGTCCACCCACCCAATCGCAAAATCCATCCTCGCCGCCTATGAGACGTGCAAGGAAACAGCGGAAAGCGCCGGTCGGCCCAGCCTGATCTCGGTCGGCGCACCCGAAGGTATCCGCGAGCAGGCCGGTGAGGGCGTGGAAGCCGTACTGTGCGGCAAGCCCGTGCTGTGCGGCAATGCCAAGCTGCTACGGCGCCACGGCATCGGTCTGTCCGGCTACCACGGTACGCTGGGCAGCACCGAGGTCCTGCTGGCGATGGATGGCCGCTTTATCGGCCATATCGACATCGCGGACACGGTCAAGCCGGATGCGCGGCAGGCGGTCGCCCGCATGAAAGCGCAGGGCCTGACGACCGCGATGCTGACCGGCGACGGGCAGGACAGTGCGGACGCGGTCGCGCAGGCGGTCGGCATCGACGAGGTGCGCGCGCGCCTGCTGCCGGAGGATAAGCTTTCCGCCCTGACCGATATCCGCGAAAAGCGCGGCGCGGTGATGTTTGTGGGCGACGGCATCAACGACGCGCCCGTGCTGGCGGGCGCGGACGTGGGCGCGGCCATGGGCAGCGGCGCGGACGCGGCGATCGAAGCCGCGGACGTGGTGTTTATGAACGCCGACCTGTCCTCCATTCCAACCTCGGTAAAGATCGCGCGGCGGGCAAGCTTGATCTCCAGGGAAAATATCGTGTTTGCGCTGGCGGTCAAGCTGCTGGTCATGATACTCGGCCTGAGGGGCATCGCCTCCATGTGGCTGGCGGTGTTTGCCGACACCGGCGTCGCCATGCTGTGCGTGCTCAATGCCGTGCGCATGCTGTATATGAAAACTGAATAAACGTCTGCGGAACAGAAAAAGAGGAAACCGAGGCCGGTTTCCTCTTTTTTCAGTCTTCTGTGGCGAGTTGATACAGGTGCGCGTACGCGCCGCCCCGCGCGAGCAGCTCGGCATGCGTCCCCTGCTCGGCCACGCCGTCCTCGGTCAGCACGACGATCTTGTCCGCGTTGCGGATGGTGGACAGGCGGTGCGCGATGGTCAGCACCGTGCGCCCCTTGGCCAACCGTTCGAGCGACTGCTGCACCAAGCGCTCGGATTCATTATCCAGCGCGCTGGTCGCTTCGTCCAGAATCAGGATGGGCGGATTCTTGAGGAACACGCGCGCGATCGAAATGCGCTGCTTCTGCCCGCCGGACAGCCGCACGCCGCGCTCGCCGACAAAGGTATCATAGCCGTCCTGCGTGGCGCTGATGAACTCGTGCGCGCCCGCCTGCTTGGCCGCCTCGACGACCTCCTCGCGCGTCGCGCCCGGCCGCCCGTAGGCGATATTGTCAAAGATCGTGCCTGAAAACAGATACACATCCTGCTGCACCACACCGATCTGTCCGCGCAGCGAATCCAGTTCGACCGTGCGCACGTCATGCCCGTCCACCGTGACGCGGCCGCCGGTCACATCGTAAAACCGCGGGATCAGGTTGCAAATCGTGGTCTTGCCGCCGCCCGACGGGCCGACCAGCGCCACGCTCTGCCCTGCCCGAATGTCCAGCTCCAGATGGTCGAGCACCGGCGTATTCGGGTCGTCCGCATAGGCGAAGCAGACGTCCTCAAAACGGATATTGCCCTGTACGCGCGGCAGCTTTTCCGCGTTTTCCGGACTCTCAATATCCGGCTCCACGTCCATGACCTCGAAAAACCGCTCGATGCCGGTCATGCCGCGCTGGAACTGCTCGGCGAACTCCACGATGCGGCGGATGGTCGCGAGCAGCGTCGCCACATACAGCAGGTAAGCCATAAAGTCCGCGGGGTCGATGCGGCGGTGTACCATGAACAGGCCGCCCGCGATGATGACCGCAATATACATCAATCCGTCAAACGCGCGGGTGGTTGCGGTGAACGCGCCCATCCAGCGGTAATTCTCCTTTTTGATCTCCAGCCAGTCGCGGTTGCCCTGCTCGAATTTCTCGATCTCGCGCGCCTCGCCGGTAAACGACTTGACCACGCGCACCCCCAGCAGGCTGTCCTCGACCTGCGCGTTGACCTCGCCCACCTGTCGGCGGTTTTTCGCAAACGTCCTGCGCATCGCCATATTGAACTTGCCCGCGACGATGGCCATGACCGGCACAATGGCGAAGATGATGATGGTCAGCGGCACGTTGACCGTACACAGGATGACGAACGACACCACGATCTTCAGCCCCGCGATGAAAAATTCCTCCGGACAGTGATGCGAGAACTCAGTCACGTCGAACAGGTCGCCCGTGATGCGCGCCATCAGCTGACCGACCTTGGTGTTTGCAAAATAGCCGAACGACAGCTTCTGCAGGTGGCCGAACAGGGCCGAGCGCATGTCGGTTTCGATGCGTGCGCCCATGACATGCCCGATGTTCGCCATAAAGTAGGAGGCGGCCACGTCGATCAGCCGCAGCACGATATACAGCGCCGCCACGCGCAGCACCAGTCCGCTCGTCAGCAGGGAAACATCGTCCATGCCGACCTGCGCGAGGCGGCGCATCATCATCGGCAGGCCGATCTCGCACAGCGTCGTCAGTGCGGCGCAGAACAGGTCGAGCAGCAGGACGCCCGCGTAGGGCTTGAAATAGGGGGCAAAGCGCCGCATCAGGGCGCCGGTCGATTGCTTCAACAGAGCACCGTTCCTTTCTCTTTTCCGGCGTGCAAAGCAAAAAGGAGCTGCAGGGCTGCAGATCCTTTTTGCCGGTTTGCTTTTTGTTTTTTACAGCATGCGCGCGCGCAGCTCCTCGCCCGTCCGCGCGGACAGGTAGGCGGGCGCAATATCAAACACGGTCTTGGCGCCGCTCATACCCTCCTGCGCCATGCGGTAGGCCGCTCGGGCGTAGGCAGTCAGCACCGCGCCCGTGAACTCCGGATTGGAGTCAAGCTGCAGACGATATTCGATGATATGCCTGTTGCCGGCGCCGGTTTCGCCGCTGCGGATGACGAAGCCTCCGTGCGGCAGGCCCGCATGCTCGCGCGCGAGCGTGTCCGCGTCGATGAAATGCACGGTCGTGTCGTAATCCGAGAAGTAGTTTGGCATCTCCTTGATCTCCCTCTCGATGCGGGCGCGGTCCGCTCCCTCCTCCGTGACGACATATACCTCGCGAGTATGCTTCTCGCGGGTGGTCAGCGCGGGGTTCCGGCCCGCGCGCACGGCCTCGAGCGCCGCCGGCACCGGCACGGTGTACTGGCGCGCGTCCTTTACGCCCGCGATGCGGCGCACCGCGTCCGAATGGCCCTGGCTCACGCCGCGACCCCAGAAGGTATAGTCCTGTCCCTCCGGTAGGATGCAGGAGGCGTACAGGCGGTTCAGCGAAAACATGCCCGGGTCCCAGCCGCAGGAGATAACGCCCACCTTGCCGGCTTTCTTCGCCGCCGCGTCAACGCTGGCGAAATGCTCCGGAATGCGGGCATGGGTGTCAAAGCTGTCGATCACGTTGAACAGGGCCGCGTATTTGGGGGTCTGCTCGGGCAGGTCGGTCGCGCTGCCGCCGCAAAGCACCAGCACGTCGATCTCGTCCTTCATGCCTTCTGCCGCATCCACATGCAGCACCTTTGCGCCCGCGTCCGCGATCCGGAGGGCTTGCGGGTCGCGGCGGGTGAACACCGCTTTCAGCTCCATATCCGGATTCTGGCGAACCGCGGCCTCCACACCGCGGCCCAGATTGCCATACCCCAAAATACCGATACGAATGGTCATAGTTCAGAAGTCTCCTTTACTGTGTGCCGAAAAAGCGTGTTTTTTCTGCTCCTATGATACCATGTCCGCCGGCGTCTGTCCAGTATTCCTATTGGTTTTCCTTGCTTTCCGGCGGGCGGCTCAAAGCCTGTCCAGAAAGCTGTGCCGCCCCGCCCCGTCCCGCCAGCCGAGCAGCTTCGCGGTATCCACGTTTTTGACCGCGTTGAGGATATTCGCCTCGACCTGTGGGTTTTCCGCGGCCAGCGACGCGATCAGCTTTTTGACCGCCGCACGGCGGGTATCGTTTGCGAGCGCTTTCGCCGGACAGTCACACGGGAGGAACGTCAGCCCGCAGTAATCCGCCCAGGCCTGCACGCTGCGCTCGCGCACCAGGCAAAGCGGCCGGATCAACTCCATCCCCGCGTAATTTTTCGCCCGCATGCGCGGCAGCATGGCCTGCACCTGACCGCCGTACAGCAAGCCCATGAGCACGGTTTCGATCGCGTCGTCATAGTGGTGGCCGAGTGCGATCTTGTTGCAGCCGCGCTTCCGCGCCTCGGCGTACAGGTAGCCGCGCCGCATTTTCGCGCACAGAAAGCAGGGATGCGCCGCCGCGTGGCGCGCCGCGACGCGCAGCACATTGGTGTCGAATATCTCAAGCGGAAGAGCAAGGCGCGCGGCGTTCTCCTCCAGCCGCGCGCGGCCGGCGGGCGCGTATCCTGGGTCCATGGCAAGGAACACCAGTTTAAAGTCCACCGTGCGCTGCAGATCCTGCAGCAGCAGGGCGAGCAGCATCGAGTCCTTGCCGCCGGAAATGCATGCCGCGATCCGATCGCCCGGCCGCACCATGCCGTATTCCCGGACCGCGGCCGCAAACGGCCGGCGCAGCAGGCGCACAAATTCGCGCTGCAGCGTCCTTTTGATCTCCTGCGCGGTCATCCGCCGTTTTTCCTGTGCTGGAAATGATAGGTGACGCGCGCGAGCAGGCAGTCGGGCGCGAAGTGGCGCGCCAGGGTCATGGCTTTCATCGCCGCGCCCGGCACAACGACGCCCCTGCCCGCGAACAGCCCGCCGACCGCCTCGCGCGCCACGCGTTGCGCGCTCAGGCCGCCGAGCGAAAACCGCACGCCCGCCACCTTGTTGAATTCGGTATCCACCGGCCCTGGGCAAAGCGCGCAGACCTTGACTGGACTGCCCGCGCGGCGCAGTTCCTCCCGTATGGCCTCGGTCAGCCGCAGGACATAGTTTTTGGTCGCATAGTAGGTCGCCATGAGCGGGCCGGGCAGAAAGCCGGCCGAGGACGCCACATTCAAGACGTACCCGCGCCCGCGCGCAGCAAAATCGCGCACCGCCAGCTTGGTCAGGATATGCACCGCGCGGATGTTCGTGTCGATCATGCGCAGTTCCTCCTCCAGGCTGGTCGAAGCGAATTCACCGAACAGGCCGAAGCCCGCGTTGTTGACGACCACCTCCAGCTCCTCCCCGCGCACCGCCTCGTACAGCAGGCGGCATTCCCTTTCATCCGCGATATCCGCCGCGATCACACGGCACGCGGTGGGCAGTTCGGCAGCGAGCTGCCGCAGGCGCTCCTCGCGCCGCGCGCACAGGATCAGGTCATACCCGCGCGCGGCGAGCAGGCGCGCGATCTCTCTCCCAATGCCGGAGGACGCGCCGGTAACAAGTGCTTTCATCATTTTTTCCTCCTTTGCCGGACTTATTTTCTCCCATCCTTAGTGTATCATGCCGCTGGAGGAACGTCAAACCATGCCTTACGTCAATTTTCCTTTTATTCGGACAGCAAAGATGGTATACTGATACCAGAAGAAAAGAGGAAGAGGAGGGCTATTTATGCAAGATCATGCGCTGGAAAGCAGGCTGCTTTCGCTGCTCACACAGCCCATGCGGTTGGATGAGCTGCGCCGCGCCCTGCCGGAAGCCGGCAAGCAGGAGGTAAAGGACGCGCTCGACCGCCTGACCGCGGACGGTGCGGTCATGAAAAACAAGAAAAACCGCTTCGCTGTTTCCGCGCATTACGGCTGCGTCACCGGCACCTACCTCGCCACCGAGCGTGCGTTCGCGTTCGTCACGCCGGATGTAGCCGAGGGCGAGCCCCGTCCGGACGACCTGTTCATCCCGCCCAACGCCTCGGGCGGCGCGTGGCACGGCGATCGGGTGCTGGTCAAGCTCTCCGAACGGAAAAACGGGCGCGGGCGGCGGGAGGCCGCAGTCGTGCGCGTCCTGCGCCGAGCGGACAGAGAACTGACCGGCGCGCTGGTGCAGCGTGGAAACGCCTTTTTCGTGCAGCCCACCTCAAAAAAATATCCCGAAATCACGATTGACCGGCACGACTTGGGCGACGCGCGGCCCGGCGACCGCGTGGCGGTATCGATCTCTTACTATGGGGACGAAAAATCCGCGCCGCAGGGCGTGGTGCAGGCCGATTTGGGCGAGGACGGGACAATGGAGGCCTCGATCGCGGCCATCCTGCATGAAAACGGCGTATTCAATGCCTTTCCGGACGAGGTGCTACGGCAGGCGGACGCCATCCCGCAGACGGTCGACCTGGCCGCCGCCGGAGAGCGGCTCGACCTGCGGGACAAGCTGATCTTCACCATCGACGGGGACGACGCCAAGGACTTTGACGATGCGGTATCGCTCGAGCCGCTCGAAAACGGGCATTACCTGCTCGGCGTACACATCGCGGATGTGTCGCACTATGTAACGCAGGGCAGCCCGCTCGACCAAGAAGCGTACCGGCGCGGCACCTCGGTCTATTATCCCGGCCATGTCGTACCGATGTTGCCGTTTGCGCTGTCGCACGGCATCTGTTCCCTCAACCCGGGCGTGGACCGGCTGACCTTTTCCGCGCTCCTGGAGGTGGACAGGGACGGACGGCGCTATCGGGCGAGCTTTGCAAAGTCCGTCATCCGCTCCCAAGCGCGCATGACCTATAACAAGGTCAACCGCATCCTCGCGGGCGACGCGGCGCTGCGGGAGGAATATGCGTTCCTCGTCCCCACTGCGGAGAAGATGAACGGCCTTGCACACGCGCTATATCAGCGCCGCATTGAGCGCGGCGCTTTGGAACTGGATATTCCGGAGGCGCAGATCACAGTGGACGAAACGGGCAATCCCGTGGACATCTGCTTCCGCGAACGGGGAGAAAGCGAAAAGCTGATCGAGGAATTCATGCTGCAGGCCAACGAGGCGGTCGCGGAATTCATGTGCAAGCGCGGCCAGCCCACCGTGTACCGCGTACACGAAAATCCGGATCCGGAAAAGCTGCGCGTATTCGCGCAGTTCGCGCGGCCGTTCGGCTACCGCATCGACCCCGGCAAGCCGGAGGATACGTTCCAGTTCCAGGCCGTGCTGCGCGGCGTGAAAAACGACCCCAGGCAGCGTATCCTGCCGACGCTGCTGCTGCGCTCGCTCGCCCGCGCGCGCTATGCGGACGATTGCATCGGCCACTACGGCCTCAAGGCGAAATTCTACCTGCATTTCACCTCGCCCATCCGGCGCTATCCCGACCTCGTCGCGCACCGGATGCTGCAAAAGGCGCTCGCCGGCGAAGCGTTCACCGCCGCCGACCAAAACGCGTGCGAGGAGGCCGCGGCGCAGTCCACCACCCGCGAGCAGGCCGCGGACAACTGCGAGCGCGATATCGACAAGCTGTTCATCGCGGCGTATATGAAGCCTTTCGTCGGCGAGGAATTTGACGCGGAGGTGTCCGGCGTGCAGGCGTTCGGCATCTTTGTCGCGCTGGAAAACGGCTGCGAGGGGCTGATCCGCATCGAACTGCTCACGGGCGATTACTACCAGTATGACGAGCAGCACATGGCACTGCAGGGCCGCCATACCGGCAAGCGCTTTACGATCGGCACGCCCCTGCGCGTGCGGCTGCTCGCCGCGAGCGAGGTGACTGGCCAGATCGACTTCGCGCCCGCCGAGGGGAGCCTCCCGACCGCCGATGTGCCTGCCGTTCCCCCTGCGCGGGAGCGCACGGACGAGCCGCGCGGGAACCGCGCCCAGCGGCGGCGCGGCGCACGCGGGGGCAAAAGCCGGAAAAAGCCACCCACGCGCAAACGCCGGTAGGCTCCGGCGTACCGGACGGGCGCGCCGCGCGCCCCTGTTATCTGAGAAAGGTTTGAAAAAATGCCCGCACTTGTTTTGGAGGGCGGCACGTTCCGCCCCATCTTTTCCTGCGGCGTGATGGACGCGCTGCTGGACCATGATCTTCTGTTCGACTATGTGATCGGCGTTTCCGCCGGCATCACCTACGCGGTTTCCTACCTGTCCCGCCAGCGCGGGCGCAATCTGGAGGTCCTGCGCCGGTACCGGAACGACAAGCGCTATCTGGGCGCGCGCAACCTGCTGCGCGACCATTCGGTATTCGGCGTGGATTTCGTATTCTCCACCATCCCAAACGAGCTGATCCCGTTCGATTGGGAGGCGTTCCACACCTACCGCGGGCGCGCGCTGGTCGGCGTAACCAACGCCCGCACCGGACAGGCGGAATATCTGGACGGGATGCGGCTTGACCGCCCCAGCACCATGCTGCGCGCAACCTGCGCCATCCCGATCTATTTCCCGCCCATATCCATCGGCAGCGAAACCTATTACGACGGCGGCCTGGCCGACCCAATCCCGATCCTGAAAAGCCTGCGCGACGGCAACCACAAAAACCTGATCGTGCTGACACAGCCGGACGCTTACCGCAAGGAGCTGACGTGCGGCACGCGGTTCGCCGCGCGCGCCCTGCACCATCGCTACCCCCGGCTGGCCGCAACCATGCTGTCCCGCCCCAAGCGGTACAATCAAACGGTGTGCTTCTGCCACAGGCTTGCGGCGGCCCAGCCGGAAAACACCGTGCTGCTCCAGCCCGCCGAACGGCTTGAGAGCTTTGAAAAGGATGTAAAAAAGCTTGAATGGGGCTATGAAATGGGGTATAATATGGCCTGCTCGCGCATGGAGGATATCCGGCGCCTGTTTGACTGAGGAACGCCGCCGCGCGTTTTTCATACAGTGCCGCACGACGCGGCGCAAAAGAAATGAGAGGGGATAAAAGAAAAATGCAGACAAACAGAATCATCCAGGTAGAGGACAAGGTGCCGCCCCGTCTGCTGGTGCCGCTGTCCATCCAGCATATGTTCGCCATGTTCGGCGCGTCCGTGCTGGTGCCGTTTATGTTCGACATCAATCCAGCGATCGTACTGTTCATGAACGGTATCGGCACGCTGCTGTTCATCTTCATCACCAAGGGCAAAGCGCCCGCCTACTTAGGCTCGTCGTTCGCGTTCATCGCTCCGGCGACGCTGGTCATCCAGAACTGGGGCTACCCTTATGCGCTCGGCGGCTTCGTGGTGGTCGGCCTGTGCGGCTGCGTCCTGGCGGCAGTCATTTACAAATGCGGCACCAAATGGATAGACGTGGTGCTGCCGCCTGCCGCCATGGGTCCGGTCGTCGCGCTGATCGGCCTCGAGCTGGCCGGAAGCGCCGCCTCCACTGGCGAGATTGTGGGGGACGGCGTGACCACCGCCTCGGTCATTACCTTCTGCGTCACGCTGGGCGTGGCGGTGCTGGGCAGCGTGCTGTTCCGCAAATTCCTGTCCGTTATCCCGATCCTGATCGCGATCCTCTGCGGCTATGCCGCCGGCCTTGTCACCGAGTATTTTGCCGGAGAGCGCGTGATCTTGGACGGCATTATCGCCGCTTTCCACCAGCCGTTATTCCAGCTTCCGAATTTCCAGGCGCCCAAGTTCGACCTGGAAGCTATCCTCATCATCCTGCCGGTGATCTTGGTCATTGCCAACGAGCACATCGGCCATCAGCTCGTCACCAGCAAGGTGGTCGGGCGTGACCTGCTGCGGGACCCCGGCCTGCACCGCTCGCTGTTCGCGGATAACTTCTCGACCATGCTGTCCGGCTTCATCGGCTCGGTGCCGACCACGACCTACGGCGAAAACATTGGCGTAATGGCGATCACCAGGGTCTACTCGGTGCGCGTAATCGGCGGCGCGGCTGTGCTTTCCATCATCTGCTCGTTCGTCGGCCCGCTCGCGGCGCTCATCCAGACCATCCCCGGTCCGGTCATCGGCGGCATCTCATTCCTGCTGTACGGCATGATCGGCACCTCCGGCCTGCGCATCCTGGTGGATAACCATGTGGATTACGGAAAAAACCGCAACATGGTGCTTACCTC
>NZ_JAOQJE010000009.1:0-50691 GCF_025567315.1 Agathobaculum ammoniilyticum | reverse complement strand
ACGATCCTGTACGCCGACCATTTCAACTGGTATCGGACAATGCTCTGCAAGCACGCGCGCCACAGCCGCGCCCAGCCCAACCGTGCAGTTATGATTTTCCGCTGTTACAATGCATCCGGTTTTCGCAGCCGACTGGAGCAGCAGCTCTACGTCGAGCGGTTTCCAGGTAAACATATCGATCACACGCGCCGATATCCCCCGTTCTGACAGAATCTCCTGCGCTTTAAGGGCCTCGTCCACCAAGAGTCCCGATGCAACAATCGTTACATCGTTTCCCTCGCGCAGAAGCACGCCTTTGCCGATCTCAAAATCCGCGCCATCCTCGTATATGCGCGCGGAATTTTTGCGCACCATGCGCAGATAGCTGACACCATACCACGCATACAGCTTTTTCAGTAGGTTAATAAACATCACATAATCAGACGGATCGAGGACTATTGCATCCGGCACTGCCAGATACAGAGCGCAATCCTCAAACGGCATGTGCGTGCCGCCATTATACGCCGCACAGATACCGGGGTCCGAACCGATCAGCTTGACATTCAGCTTCGCATAGGCCGCGGACAGGAACGCCTGATCAAACGCCCGCCGTGAGATGAAGGGTCCAAAAGAATGCACAAACGGTATCTTCCCTGCCGCCGACAGACCCGCCGCGATGCCGACTGCATTCGCTTCCGCAATTCCAGCGTTAATCACCTGCGCCGGATAAACCTTTGCGATCTCCGACGCTTTGCTGCAGCCAGCAAGATCACAGTCGATATGGACAACGGAGGAATCCTGCGCGATCAGCTCGACCATCGTCTGTGCATATCCGTCCCCGCCCATCCGCTCATCTATTTCATGTTTTCCCGCGATTCGATACTGCATACTGCCTCCTTTTCAAGCCTGCGCTGTCAGACGTTCCAGTTCACGCTGTGCAAATGCAAGCGTCTCATGCCACTGTTCCGCTGAAAAGCTGGAAAAATGCGCGCCAGTCTGCTCCGCCAGGGGCAATCCTTTCCCCTTGACTGTATTCAATATAATGCAGGCTGGCTTTCCGACGTTATGGTACGCGCGGTCTACTGCTTCATACACCTGCTCTACATCGTTTCCATCCCGTACCTCGGCCACATCCCAACCGCAGGCACGAAATTTTGCACCGATGCCTTCCCCATGACTCATTACTTCGCTGCACAGGCCATCCAATTGTCTTTTATTGTTATCCACCAGACATATCAGCCGGTCCAGTCCGTAATGCGCCGCAAATTGCGCACTCTCCCATACCTGGCCCTCGTCACACTCGCCATCTCCCAGTATGACAAACACATGATTGTCCCGTCCGTCAAGCCGGTTCGCGTAAGCAATGCCGACCGCCGCCGAGATACCCTGCCCGAGAGAGCCGGTCGTCATGTCTACCCCTGGGGTCTTGAGGCGGTCTGTGTGAGAGGGGAAATCCGTATGCGGCTGGTTCAATGTGTAGATATTCTCCAGAGGAAAAAAACCTTTCAATCCTAAAGCCGCGTATACTGCCGGCCCCGCATGCCCCTTGGACATAACGCACCAGTCGCGCTCCTCCCATCCCGGGTTCTGGGGATCGATTTTCATGATGCCGCCGTACAGCACAGCCAATGCCTCTGTAACCGACATAGTGCCTCCCGTGTGGCCAAAGCCCAGCGTTGCGAGTGCGCGTATGGTTTCTACCCGTATCTGTTGTGCAAAAACCTGAAGCTCCCTGATCTTATCCTCCTGCTGCATGAAACGCTCCTTTCCGTTATTCTTCCAGTATGCCACGCAGGAACCGACCGCCAGTCTGTGCATCGCACACCAGCTGCTGCAGCGTAGCGCCATGGCTCAAATCACGCCACACGCGGGTGCGTTTGGCATTAAAAGCCGTAGTCAGCACAAACGGCTCCATCACGACCGCACCAGCATAGCCGGCTTGACGCAGCGCCCGCCCAATCGCTCTCCAGTCCAGATTGGCCGCGCCGACCCCCGGCACTCGCCGGTTGGATTCCCCCGCATGGAAGTGTCCCAGCCGGCCACTGACACCCGCGAAACAGATCGCGGCACAGGTATTATCCTCCTCGATATTCATGTGGTAAGTATCCAAATGCACCTTGGCGCGCGGGCTTCCCACCGCCTCGGCGAATGCCACTGCCTCCTGTGCCGTATTAAACAGAAATTGCTCGAACCGATTGACCACCTCAAAGCAGTAATCAATCCCTTCCCGCTCAGCGGCACGCAGGATCGGCTGCAGACTTTGGACCGCATATCCGCAGGCGCGCACTTTCTCTTCCTGCGCATCCCCCTCTGGCTGCGGCGCCCGCAGCCAGGCGGAGTAGTTGACCCCCGACCACAGAGTCATTTCCAGCTCGCTCATGCGTTCCAACACCCGGATACAGTATTCAATGCCCTTTCGGCGCGCCGCTTCGTCGCCGGAAGCAATGTCATTCGTTGCATCCAGGCCGCCGTTCAGCGTAAACCGTACGCCGCAGTCCTTGGCACGACGCAACAGCTTCTGACATGCTTCCGGCGTCATCCGCAGCAGACAAGCCGGATTGACTTCCAGTATCTCCAGTTCTGCCTGCGCGGTTAACTCCAGAATACGGTTTAAATCATCGGATGCTTCGGTTCCCCACCAATATCCCATGTGCAGTCCTATCTGATTTTTCATATTGATTCCCTCTTTGCCGCGCTATGAAGCGCCCAGCAGATTCGGCACCAGCATGACAATCCCCGGAATAAAGGTAAGTACCAGCAGTACGCCTACCAACGCCCCCATATAAGGCAGTGACTCCCGAATGTAATCCTCAATGCGACAATTGCAGATGCCGCAAGTTGTAAACATCTGACTGCCGAACGGTGGAGAAAAGCCCGCAATTGTCAGGTTGATACACATAACGATGCCGAAATGGATCAGATTGATACCCATAGACTGTGCGACCGGTACAAGCAGCGGTGCAAGCAGAATCATCGCCGCGCCGCCATCGAAAAAGCATCCAATGGCCAGCAGCAGGATGTTGACAATCAGTAAAAACAGGTATGGCGAATGGATACCATTGATGATCGCCTCAGAGATCATCATAGGGATACGTTCCCAAGTCAGGTAAGCGGACAGCGCCTGCGCGCCCGCCAGAATGAACATGACACCGGCCGTTGCTGTCAGCGACTCCATGATGATTGCTTTGATATGCGCAAACTTTAGCTCTTTATAGATAAACGCGCCAACCAGGATTGCGTAAAGGATGGAGATAGCGCCCGCCTCGGTCGGCGTAAAGGCGCCAAAACGCAGGCCCATTACGATGCCGAACGGTACCATCAGCGCCCAAACTGCATCCAGCAGTGCGCGGCCAAATTCTCGGGGTGTGACACGCTCCGTACGCGAAGGGCGGTAATTCCGCTTTTTGGAGATTGCATAGTTTAGTATCATCAGCGTCGCCATGATGCAAAGACCCGGCAGGTAGCCCGCATAAAACATGCTTGCAACCGACACGTTGGACGCCGTAGAATACAGGATTAATACAATGCCTGGAGGAATGATCGGCGTAATACAGGCAGACGCCGCGGTAACGACGCAGGAATAGGCCTTTGAATAACCCATGCGTTCCATTTCAGGCACCAGCATCTTGCTTTCCATTGCCGTATCTGCAATTGCCGACCCAGATAGGCCTCCCATCAGAGTGGAAAGCACGATATTGACATGCCCCAGCCCACCAACCAGATGGCCAACCAGCATATCTGCAAGCACCATCAGCCGGTGTGTGATGCCGGAATAGTTAAAGATAACACCCGCACAGGTGAAAAACGGGATAGCGAGAAACACGAATGACGAATTTGCTGCCACCATTTTCTGGCACATCAGTAAAACGTTCATTGCATTTGGGCTGAAAACAAAATACAGGGCGGTAGCAATCAACATCGCAAATGCCACCGGTACGCGCATAAAAAACAGCACAAACAAAATTACAATCGGCAGCCATGTCCACAGTTGTTCCAAAACAGCTCCTCCTTTCCTACGACCGTTCTTCCAGAGCCGCCACTTCGGTTTCCTGCCCCCGAATGGTCTGAACCAGGAATTTCAGCGAATAACCCGCAAGACAAACCGCCGCCAACGGGATCGGAATATCAAAGAAAAAATAAGGGATATGCAGCGAGGGGCTTTTCCGCGTCCATGCAGACATCGCAAACTGCCAGCCCCAGACAACAAGCGCAACACAGATCGCCGTGATCAGCGCATAGTTCAAGATCAGCACCACACGGCGTGCTTTTTCCGGCAGAGCGTTTACCAATACGTCAATTGCCGTCAAACCCTGGTACCGGTAGACCACTACAACACCAAAGAAAACCGCCCAGTTGAACAGCATGTAGGTCACTTCTTCTGCCCAGTTGAATGAGGTGGCAAACAGAAAACGGCTGATAACATTTAAAGAAATCAGAACCACCATGCCCACCAATGAAACACCGCCAATGACCGATGCGACCCAGTTAACGGTATTCTCCAGCTTTGCTCCTTTCCGTTTCATACAATCATTATCCTCCCGTTTCTTTTTGTTGCGCTTTCAGATACGGCAAGGGCAGCGCCGGCTTGACAGCGCTGCCCTGTAACTGCCGTCATTTATTGCCGCGCGCTTCCTCCAGTACAGCTGTCAGTTCATCGTATACCCCCGGCGTCCAATCTGGGAACTTATCCGGAATGCTCTTTGCCGCCTCGATAAACTCAGTCTTGTCAATTGAGGATACCTGCACACCGGCATCGATCAATTTCTGCTTATATTCATCCTGTACGCCGCCAGACAACTCCAAGAATTCCTGCATATATTTCTGAGCGGTTTCATCCATCGCCGCTTTTGCCGCGTCTGACAACGTGCTATAAACTTCACTGGACATGACGATCGCTGTATAGCCCACCAAATGCTCGGTCTCGATGACATGCGACAGTACTTCATTCCACTTATTCGAATACATGACAGAGTACACACCCTCAGCCGCATCCGCCACGCCCTGGCTGAGCGCCTGGTAAGTTTCGCTCATGGCGATATTTGTCGGATTGCCGCCCAGCATTTCTGCCACAGCATTCCACATCGTCGTGGAAGCGCAGCGGATCTTGAGCCCGTTGACATCCGCACGGGAGGTGATATCTTTTTTCGTCAGCAGATTACGAGTCCCCTCATAATTCAGCGCGATCAAATGCAGCCCTTGAGCTTCCAACTCGGTACACATATCCTGGAATACCTCAGAATTCCATATCGCCATAATCTCCTCCGGCTTCTGGATCAGATACGGGGACATAATCGCCGCCATATCCGGTACATAGTTTGCCAGCCATGCCAGGTCGCAGTCCGCAACCACGCGTTCACCCAGCGCAGCCTGTTCGATCACGTCCGCTGTCGGACCCAGGCTCTCCGTGGTATATATCTCGCCGACGATCTCTCCATTTGAAGCAGCCTCCAGATCGTCAAAAAACCGGCCATACCACTCATACTGGGGATCGGTATTGGATTTGACCAGGTTGAATTTCAACGTGGTGGCTTCCGCCGCAGCACTCTGTCCGCCGCCCGGGTTTTCACCGCCCGGGTTTGCATTGCTGTCCGTTCCTCCTCCGCATGCGGCCAGGGAAAAAGCCATTATTGCTGCCAGCATTCCTGCGATCAGTTTTTTCATTCCTTTTTCTCCTCTCTTCTGCTGTAAAATTAATAGTTGGATGCTTTAATAGCGCTCTGCGCTTAAAAATACATTTTTCATTTTATGGGATACGCGTTCAGCCAAGTGATCCCTGCCGGCACCTATGTATTTCCGGTAATCAATTTGTTCCGGCGCTTCATGCAGATATTTTCTGATCGCACCTGTCATAGCAAGCCTGAGATCGGTGTCCACATTGATCTTGCAGACCGCAAGCCGAGACGCCTGTGCCAGCATTTCCTCAGGAATACCGATTGCTCCGCTGATGTCACCTCCCATTGCATTAATCTCCGCGATATCCTCCTGGTTAACTGACGATGCCCCGTGCAGTACGATCGGCAGACGCGGCATCAGCCGGCTGACCTGCTCCAGAATATCAAACCGCAGCATCGGCTTTTGTCCCGGTTTAAATTTGTAAGCCCCGTGGCTGGTACCGATGGCGATTGCGAGGGAATCCACCCCTGTCCGTTCGGCAAAGTCGCGCGCCTGCTCCGGATCGGTATAGAGTGACTGTTCCGCGCTCCTGCCATCCTCGACACCGGCCAGCGTTCCCAGCTCGCCTTCCACCGTGATGTCATACCGGTGCGCATATTCGCAGACGCTTCGCGTCAGCGCCACATTTTCCTCATAGGGAAGGTGGGAACCGTCGATCATGACTGAAGTAAAGCCAGCTTGAATGAACTCCTTGCAGGTCTCCAGATCTTCGCCGTGATCCAGATGCAGGGCGACCGGCACATCCGCCAGCCGCGCCGCGTTTTCCGCGATGCCGACGATATAGCCTAAATCCGCATATTGGCCCGTAAAGGATGATGCCTGTAGGATGACTGGCGACCGCTGTTCTTTCGCCGCCTTTGCAACCCCCTGGATCACCTCCATATTGTTGACATTGAATGCGCCGACCGCATAGTGGTGATCATAGGCATGCAGCAACATGTTTTTGGTATTGACAAGCGCTCTCAACTCTGTACTCTCCTTTCTCTACTGTGCAATATTTTCTACCAGGTGCCGGTTTTTCCGGATATATTGCCGGACACTTTCCACGTCCGGTACGCCGCCGACCGCACCGGGCGCCTGTATGGTATAGGAGGCGGCAGCCGATGCGAACAACGCGCTCTCATATAGATCGAGCGACAGAAGCTGTGCGGCTTCAAATCCCGCAACGAAGGAATCTCCTGCCCCCGTAGTGGAAGCGATCGATTCCACTGGAAACGCTGGCAGGAAAAACTCTTCCTTGAAATCCGTCATATAGCAGCCCTTCTCTCCCAGCTTAACGCCAAATACTGATAATCCGAACGGCTTGAGCACGTTCCGCATGGCTCGGACATCGGTCTCACCTGTGATCTGCACCGCTTCCTGGTAGCTCGGCAAAAAGATATCTGTATGGCGCAGGGTAGGCGCAATGCGTGGGAGCCATTCCCCTTTCCGGTTCCAAACCGTATCGACTACAGTTCTCACTCCATACTGTCTTGCTTTCTGAAACAGCGGCACGATCCCTCCGTCGTCCAGATTCTTCAGCCGGTAATGGCCGTTCAGGCTGAGCAGGCGTGCCTGCCGCAGCCACTCCTCCGGCACCTGCTCCGCGTAAAGCGTATCGAATATCTCCGTATTGGTCAGAAAATGCCGTTCCCCGTTCGGTTCAACCAAAGCGATACTGGTGCCAGTTGTTTGCCCGCCCCGTACTGCCAGCGAACGGATATCGATATGCCGTTCGTCCAGCCAGCGCCGAAGGAACGCGCCATTTGGATCATCCCCTACGACAGAGACAAGCGCGGTTTCCATACCGAGCGCCGCCGCGTTACAGGCTACATTGCAGGCATCCCCACCTGGCAGCATCTGTATCGTGTCTACCGGCGTTGCGTCCAAAGACAGCGCCTTTTCGGTCACCGGTTTGACGATGATATCGCACATTAACAGGCCAATACAGATAATATCCATTTCATCACTCATTTCCCGCTTCATAATATCGTTTTTTATAGATTGGATCAAATTTTATCAAAAATGTTTTTATAAATTGATCGATAATAAATCATCTCTCTCTTGTTTAACATTAACTTAACACATGCGATAATATTTGTCAATATTTCGATCAATATTTGACATATTTAAAAATATACAAACTTAACCTTTCCTTTTTGTATATTTAAATGATAATATTCATCTTTTTAATGATAATATTTGTTTCATTATTATTTATTCTCTTATTGACGAAAGTGGAAAGATAAGGTATCATAAAGGTAAATAACAAGGTCATCTTCCCTAAAAATCACGAAAGGAGATGTCTTAAATGGCCGTTCGCACTTCTCGTCTCGACCAAATGGAGGAATATATCCGTAAGCACGATTTTGTTCCTCTCGACGATTTATGTGTAGCATTCCAGCGTTCTAAAATTACGATCCGCCGCGATCTCTCCATGCTGGAGGAAAAGGGAGTGATAGAAAAGGTGTATGGGGGCGCGCGCCCCAGGCACCGCGATATCGGACGTCCCGTTGCGTCATTTACCGAGCGAAACATCTGTTTGACCGATCAGAAGCAATATATCGGTAAACTGGCCGCACAGCATGTCAACGACGGGGATACGCTTTACATCGATTCTGGTACTACCACACTGACCATGCTCCCTTATCTTGCTGAACGTTCGGTCACGATTTTGAGCAACAATTTATATGTGATCATGGAATGTATGAACTATCCCCAGATTAATGTAATCTCTTTCGGCGGCCGTCTGAACGTAAAAACCGCATCTTTAACCGTAGACGACCCCGCTGAGCTAAGTCGCTTCAATATCACAAAGGCTTTTATGGGTACAACCGGCATCAGCTTGCGAAGTGGTGTGACCGATACCTTTGTTGGGGAGAGTACGCTCAAAAGCACGATCACCAAGAACAGCCAGACACGGTATTTGTTGGCAGATCATACCAAATTCGAACTGGTGGCGGTTTCCACCTATGCACGCTTAAGCGATTTCGATTTTCTGGTCACCGACCTTGCACCATCACAGGAGTATCTGCAGTACTGCAAGGAGCACCAGCTCACCTGCTGTTATTAAACAAAAGCGTCCCCTGGCTTCCCTAAGGAAACCAGGGGACGCTTACTGCCATACACCCTATTCCTCCTGCTTATCCCGTGCAAGCAGGAAAATGGTGGACAAAATCAGTGCAAAGCCGATCAGGTCGGTCGGGCTGAAATCCGCTTTCATCCAGAGAACGGCAAGCACCGTCGCGGACACCGGCTCGATCGAGGAAAACAGGCTGCCCTTCTCGGGTCCGACCAATCGGATCCCCTCCAGATGCAGCGTGAACGCCGCGACCGAGCCGACCAGAACAACGACCGCGAGCGCGCTGACCGCCCCGGCGTCCAGCGTCACAGGCATCCGCCACGGGCGGAACAGGAAGGACAGCGCCGTGCCGCCGAGCAGCATGCCCCATGCTGTTACAAGCGCCGCACCGTATTTATGCAGCAGCGGCACCGGCTGCACCGCATAGATCGACATGGCTACCGCGCTCAGCAGCCCCCAGAACAGCGCACGGCTGGACAGGACCATCTCCCCCGGATGCCCGTGCGTCGCCAGCAGGAAGGTTCCGCCCACGGCCAGCAGGATGGACAGCACCTCAATGCCCCGTGGCGGGCGGCGGCTGCGGACCGATAGGTACACCAGGATCAGGACCGGCGAAAGATACTCCAGCACGGTGGCGGTCCCCGCGTTGGAGTATGTGATTGCGGAAAAATATGTATACTGGCACATGCTCATGCCCAGCACGCCAAACACCAGGATGCCGGCGGTGTCCTGCTTCCAGATGCGGAACACCTGCTTTTCGCCCCGCAGCAAGCATAGCAGCAGCAGGATCGCGCCGGCCGACAACAGGCGCACCGAAACCAGCCATCCGGTCGGTACGCCCTTTGCCTGCAGCAGGAACTGGCCGCAGGCGCCGGAAAGCCCCCAAAAGATACCGCCCGTCAGCGTCAGCAGCACGCCGCGCAGCATTTTATCCCGCTTCACACAGTTTTCCCCTTTCACAAAAAGACCTCTTGTGCAGATCACAAGAGGTCTTTTGGTTTTACGTTGCTACAGGACTGACTTACTTGTTGTCAACCTCAGCCATGTGCTCGATGAGCATCAGCAGCTTGTTGGAGTAGCCCCACTCGTTGTCGTACCAGGAAACAACCTTGACGAAGGTGTCGGTCAGCGCGATGCCAGCCTTCTTGTCGAAGATGGAGGTGCGCTCGTCGCCCAGGAAGTCGGAAGAAACAACGTCCTCGTCGGTGTAACCCAGAACGCCCTTCAGGCCGCCCTCGGAAAGCGGCTTCTCAGAAGCAGCCTTCATCGCCGCGCAGATCTCGTCGTAGGTGGCCGGCTTAGCCAGATTGCAGGTCAGGTCAACAACGGACACGTCCAAGGTCGGAACACGCATGGACATACCGGTCAGCTTGCCGTTCAGCTTCGGGTAAACCTTGCCTACCGCCTTGGCAGCGCCAGTGGAGGACGGGATGATGTTGCCGGAAGCCGCACGGCCGCCGCGCCAGTCCTTCTTGGAGGGGCCGTCAACGGTCTTCTGGGTGCCGGTGGTGGAGTGAACGGTGGTCATCAGGCCCTCGGTGATGCCGAACGCCTCGTCCAGAACCTTGGCGATCGGCGCCAGGCAGTTGGTGGTGCAGGAAGCGTTGGAAACAAAGGTCATATCCTTGGTGTAGGTGTCCTGGTTAACGCCCATAACGAACATCGGGGTGTCGTCCTTGGACGGGGCGGACATGATGACCTTCTTCGCGCCGCCGTCGATGTGCGCCTGCGCCTTTTCCTTGGTCAGGAAAACGCCGGTGGACTCGACAACGTAATCAACGCCGTCCTTACCCCACGGGATGTTCTTGGGATCCATCTCAGCGTGGAAAAGAACCTTCTTGCCATCCACGGTGATGGAGTTGTCGTCATACTCAATGGTACCGTCATAGCGGCCGTGCATGGTGTCGTACTTGAGCATGTACGCCATGTAGTCCGGCGTCATGAACGGATCGTTTACCGCTACGAATTCGATATTCGGGTTCTTCAGACCAGCGCGGAAAACCATACGGCCGATACGGCCAAAGCCATTGATACCTACTTTAATAGCCATTTGCAGTGTTCCTCCTCAATTTTGACAATTATCTTCTTGTCGATGGCTTTATTATACACTATCTGGACGATATGCCGCAAGGTGTAATATTTGTGAAATTTTTGTCATTATATTCTGGGTTTTTGTACATTTTTCTTTGCAAAGCGGTCCCGTCTGGTGGTATAATAGAAGCATCATACAAAATATAGTATTGCAGTCCGTAAGCAGCCTTATACCCACAAAGAAACAGAAAGATCAGCGATTCGGAGGATAGAGATGGCGGATACATTTTTCTCTCAGCTTGACAGCGCGGCTCTGCGCGCCCTGCTGAACCGTACCGCGCTGCACGACGCAGCATTGCTCACAGTAGGACCGACGCTATATATTGAGGCCTGCAACGACGCCGCGGCGCGCCTGACCGGCCTGCACCCGCTCGAACGCATCGACCAGCTCTTGAGCGGCGCCTCCGCCGGCGCGCTGCGCGACTGCATCGTGCAGCAGGCACCGCGCACCGTTTATGAGGAGCTGGACGGCGCCGAATACCGCCTGGAACTGCTGCCGCACCGCGGCGGCGCGCTGCTCGCGTTCCTGCACGACAACCGCTCCTCTTACGACGGGAGCCTGCGCGTACTGCACGCAAAAAGCGCGCAGTATCTCGGCACGCTTTTCGCCTGCGCAGAACAGGTGCAGGATCCCGCTCTCGCGGCCGAGCTGCGCAAGCAATGCCTGCGTATGCACCGCATACTAACCCATTCCGATTTCCTGCACGACCCGCCTCTCACCGAGCAGCTCCGCCTATACCGCACCGACCTCGTGGCTCTCTGCCAGACGGCCGCGGCCAATGCGGTGCTGTACGGCCCGTCGCACGGCACCAAAAACATCACCGTACACGCGCCCGATTTCTGCGACGCGCTGATCGAGCCGCAGCTGATCCAAAAGGCTCTATACAACCTTCTGTCCAACGCGCTGCACGCGTCCCCCGCGGGCGGCGATATCGTCCTTACCCTGACCGACGACAGCAGCTTTGCGACCATCACGGTTGCGGATCGCGGCCCCGGCCTGGATGCGGAGCTGTTTGAAGCGCTCCTGACTGGCTGGGAGCGGCAGGTTTCGCTGGACGATTACCTTTCCCTGGCGCGCTGCGGCGCGCCGCTCGGCCTCGGTCTGCCCCTGATCCAGCGCATCGCGCAGGCCCACGGCGGCAGCCTGCTCCTGTCCCCGCGGGAGGGCGGCGGAAGCGAGCTGCACATGAGCATCGCCCACCTGCCGGCCGCGCTTGCGGATAACAACCTGCGCGCGCCGATGATTTTGGAGGAGGGCTACTCGCTCGAAGAGATCGAGTTTTCCATCTTTGACTGACTGCCTCGGCACAGGCAAAAAACCGCCGTATCCACCCGGATACAGCGGTTTTTCTTTTGGGGTTGTCTTACCGGCCGGCATCCGAGGCGATGTTTCTCAAAACCTGCGCCAGTTCCGCGCGAAGCACATTGCCCTGCGGAGCGAACGAACCGTCCGTGTTGCCGTTCATCAGCCCATTCTTCAGGCAGAACGCAACGCTGTCCGCCGCCCAATCCGAGATCTGCGAAGCGTCGGTGAACTCCTGCACGGCCATGCCGTCGCCCGGCACAGTTTCGGTCAGGCCGTTCTCCTCCAGCAGGCCGAGGTAGCGCGTCAGCATCGCCGCGAACTCCTCGCGGGAAACCGTTTTCCCAGGGCGCAGGCGTTTCTCGTCGTCGCCGGTGAGGATGCCTGCGTCAAAGCAGAAAGTCATCGCCAGATAGTAGTCCTGACCGATATCCGCGTAGTCGGCCATCTCGCGGATGCCCATGCCCGCGGCGCCCGCTGTCAGCTTTTCGTCCCTGTTTTTGGCATCACGGTAGAGCGCGTCCGCAACCGCCTGACGGCTGACCGCGTGCAGCGGCCAGAAGCCCGCGTCCACCGGCGCGGCAAGATCCATCAGTCCCTGCTCCAGCACATAGTGGACCGCCGGCGCATACCACGCGGTATCGGCCACGTCGGCCGGCAGGGCAGTCTCCAGCCCATCCACCACCGTATTGGCGCCCGTATCCTCCGCCACGTCGGACGCGGTGTCCGCCGCCAGTGCGGTGGCCGACATGGACAGCACCGTCGCGCCGGTCAAAAAAAACGAAAGCACCTGTTTGAATGTCATTTTTATAAATCCTCCTTTTGGAAGCTGTTATTTTCCTTAGCTGCTCCCTATTATAACACGGCGTCCCGCGCCCGCCTGCAAAATGTAACAGAGGTGTAATAAAGACGGCGGCCGGTATCCGGCCGCCGTCTTGTGCGTTTTCCGTCTCAGTCCTTATAGAACGCCCCGAAGCCCTTGTAGGCCATATACAGGTCGAGCTTGGCGATCACCTCGAACGGCGCGTGCATGGAAAGCACGGGTACGCCCGCGTCCACCGTATCGATGTTGCGGTTGGCCAGGTACATCGCCACTGTGCCGCCGCCGCCCTGATCGACCTTACCGAGCTGGCCTGTCTGCCAGACCACGCCCGCCTTGTCAAAAATGCAGCGGATGCGCGCCATCAGCTCGGCGGTCGCGTCCGACGTGCCGGACTTGCCGCGCGCGCCCGTATATTTGACCAGCGCAAAGCCGCAGTTGGCGCGGGCATCGTTGCGCTTTTCAGACACCTCAGGGAAGTTGGGGTCAAAGGCGTTGCATACGTCTGCGGACAGGCACACCGAGTTTTCATAGCATTCCTCCACCAGCGCGCCCTGCGCGCGGCACAGGTCGGCCATGAAAGTATCGAACGCGCGCGACTGCATGCCGGTTACACCGTCCGAGCCGGTTTCCTCCTTGTCCACCAGCAGGCAGACGCAGGTGTGCGCGGGCGTGGTTTTGAGATCGAGCAGCGCGGTCGCTGCGGTGTAGGAGCACACGCGGTCGTCGTGGCCGTAAGCGCCGACAAACGAACGGTCAAAGCCAATGTCGCATGCGGGGAAAGCAGGCACGCAGCACAGCTCGGCGGAGAGGAAGTCCGCTTCCACCATGCCGTACTGCTTATTCAGGTATTCCATGACCGCAAGTTTGATCTTCTCGCCGCATTTCTCGTCCACGGTCTCGCTCGGCACCGAGCCGACCAGCACGTTCAGGCCCTCGCCTTTAACAACCTCGGTCGCCTTTTTGGTCATCTGCTCAGAGGCCAGATGGGGCAGCAGATCGGTGATGACGAACCTGGGGTCCTCCGGCTTGTCGCCGATGCGCACCTCGACTGTTTTCATTTGCCCGTTGTGGCAAACGCACACCACGCCGCGCAGCTCGAGCGGAATGGCGGTCCACTGGTACTTTTTGATGCCGCCGTAATAGTGGGTCTTGAAAAAGGCCATGCCGCCGTCCTCGTACAGCGGCACAGTGCGGATATCCACACGCGGCGCGTCCAGATGGGCAGCGGTCAGACGCACGCCCTCCTTGAGGCTCTTTTTGCCGATCACGGCCAGCGTGATCCCTTTGTGACGGTTGACCTGGTAGAGCTTGTCGCCAGGCTTGACGGTATCATCCCGCGTCCATGCGCGGAAACCCTTGGCCTCCGCCAGACGAACCATTTCCTTGACCGCGTCGCGCTCGGTCTTGGCTTCGTCCAGAAATTTCTTGTAGTCCCCGGCATAGGACTGGATGTTCTTTTTGTCGCTGCCGGTCAGCCGGTCGAAGCCGGTTTTCTTGTCATAAAAAAGCTGTTCAGAGGTCATTTTCGTTCTCCTTTGCTCAAAATGGTATATAAAGCATCGGTTTCCCGCCAGAGCGCGGCGAGGTCGCCGTTGTTTTCCAAGATATGGTCGCAGCGGGCGCGGTAAAAGCCATCGTCCGGCTGGGCAAGGATGCGCGCGCGCGCGGCCTGCTCGGAAATGCCGTCGCGGGCCATCACGCGCCGCACACGCGTTTCGGTATCCGCCAGCACGCCGACCGTCTTTTCGCACAGATCGTCCGCGCCCGCCTCAAACAGGGTCGGCGCGTCGTACAACACGATCGGGCAGGCGGCCTGCGCCTGTATGGCCGCGCGCGACGCGGCGCGGATATAGGGGTTCGTGATACGGTTCAGCTCGCGCAGCCGGTCGGGATCGGAAAATACGAGCCGCGCCAGCTTCGGGCGGTCGAGCGCGCCGGTTCCATCCAGCACGCCGCCGAACGCCGCGTCCAGCGCCGCGAGCATCTCGCGGTTTTCCGCACACAGGCGGCGGTAGACCGCGTCCGCGTCCACCCAGCCCGCGCCCTGTTCGCGCATCCGCGCGGCGACCGTGCCTTTGCCCGTGCCGCTGCCGCCGGTCAAGCCTATGATTTTCATTATCCCACACCCCCTGGCTGGATATGCACCCCACTCAAAGCTCGATCACCGCGAAACCCGCCGCCTTTTTAATGCGGTTTGCTACCGCCAACCCCAGCCCCTCGTCAGACGGACACTGCGCCCAGATCTGCCGGACGTCGGTTTCGTCGAACGCCCGCAAGCGGTCGAACACCTCGCGCGCCTGCGCCGCGAGGTCGGCTTGGGAGCCGAAGCACTCCACCACGCAGGTAGGGAAGCACTCCCTGTATTCATCAAAGCACAGCACACCAGTGGGGCCGCTGATATGCTCTTTAATATACTGCGCCGTGTGTTGTGGGTCGCCCCGCACAACCGTTACCGGCGCTTTCGGGGCATAGTGGCGGTATTTCATGCCGGGCGCGGACACCCTGACCTCATCCCCTATCTTCTCATACAGCGCGCGGTCGACCTCGACCTCGCCCAGCACGGCGCGGAGCTGTTCGAGCGTCACGCCGCCCGGCCGCAGCAGGCGCGGCTTGTCCAGCGCGAGGGTGACGACCGTGGATTCCACGCCCACGCCGCACGGCCCGCCATCCAAAATCGCAGCGATCTTGCCGTCCAAATCGCACAGGACGTGTGCCGCCGTAGTGGTCGAGGGGCGGCCGGAGGTGTTTGCGGAGGGGGCGGCCAGCGGCACGCCCGCCGCACGGATGAGCGCGCGCGCCAGCGGGTGCGACGGAAGACGGATACCCACCGTGTCCAGCCCGCACGATACCTCGTTTGGAATGCAGCTCCCTTTGGGTACGATCATGGTCAGCGGCCCGGGCCAGAACGCTTCGGCCAGCGCCACTGCCTGCGGCGGCACCGCGGGACACAAATCGGAAATCTGATTAAAATCCGCGATGTGGACGATCAGCGGATTATCTTGCGGCCGTCCCTTGGCGCGGAAGATTTTCGCCACCGCTTCCCCATTCAGGGCGTTTGCCGCCAGCCCGTACACGGTTTCCGTGGGCATCCCCACCACTTCACCCCGCCGAATCAGGTCTGCGGCGATCCTTATGGCATCTTTATCAAATTGTGGGGAAAGTATGCTTGTTTTCATCAATTACACTTCCATCAGTGGGAAATTTAATGCTCCAGTGTGCGGTCCGTTCCTGTGACGCGACCATTTTGCAGGTAAATATCCAGGGTGGACTCGTCAAACGGCATGTCAATGATGTAGGCCAGCAGCTCCGGCGAGTCGGTATAGTCCGGCGCGGTCTTCGCCCAGTTTTCCGCGGTAAAATCGCGCGGCACGCCGAGGCCAAGGCCGAAAAAGCCGTTCGCCTGCCAAACGCCCCCGCCCAGCAGCAGCACGCCCGCGAACAGCAGGATACTCCCCGCCAGAAACACCAGGATGCCGAGCAGCGTCAGCCCAAGGCCGGAATACAGCGCCAAGTCCCATAGCGATCTCTCCTGCCCTCATTATAGCAGCGGCAAAGCGGAGATTTGTAACCGCGCTGTTAAATCGCGAAAAACGGCAGCGCCAGCAGGCCGACGGGCGCGTCAATCACGCCCGTATAGATGCCGACCGCGATCAGCAGCGCACCGGCCGCCAGAAAGATCAGCTTGCGGGTCAGCTTCAGGAGCAGCAGCACAATGTTGATCAGCACCAGCGCGCCGCCCACCACCAGCCATGGCGCGGACTGCCAAAGGGCAGAAATTTCGTTCATTGGGATTCTCCTTTCCAGGGATCATGCTTCGCCCTGCGCCTTGAGCTTTTCAGCCGTGTCGGCGGCGATCAGGGCGTCGAGTATCTCGTCCATATCCCCGTTCAGGAATTGGTCGAGCTTGTAGAGCGTCAGCTTGATGCGGTGGTCGGACACACGGTTTTCCGGAAAGTTATAGGTGCGGATGCGCTCCGAACGGTCGCCCGTGCCGACCTGGCTTCTGCGGTCCGCGGCGATCGCGGCCTTCTGCTTTTCCTCCTCGGCTTCGTACAGACGGGCGCGCAGCACGCGCAGCGCCTTATCCTTGTTCTTGTGCTGGCTGCGCTCGTCCTGACATTCGACCACCGTGTTCGTCGGGATATGGGTCACGCGGATGGCCGAGGATGTTTTATTGATATGCTGGCCGCCTGCGCCGGATGACCGGAACGTGTCGATGCGCAGGTCCTTGGGGTCGATGTAAAAATCCACCTCCTCGGCCTCGGGCAGCACGGCCACCGTGGTGGTCGAAGTGTGTACGCGGCCCTGCGACTCGGTTTCCGGCACGCGCTGGACGCGGTGTACGCCGCTCTCAAATTTCAGGCGGGAATACACCTTATCGCCCGCCACGCGGAACACGATCTCCTTATAGCCGCCCAGCTCGGTTTCGGACGCGCTCATCACCTCGGTCTGCCAGCCGCGCTTATCCGCGTACATGGTGTACATGCGGTACAGGTCGGCGGCGAACAGAGCGCTTTCCTCGCCGCCCGCGCCGCCGCGGATCTCGACAAAAATGTTCTTGTCGTCATTCGGGTCCTTGGGCAGGAGCAGGAGCTTCAGCTCGTCCTCCAGCCGCGCGATATCAGCCTTGGCCTGCTGCAGCTCCTCCTGCGCCAGTTCCTTCATATCCGGATCGGACAGCATATCCAGCGCGTCCTCCTGCGCCCGCCGTGCCTTTTGGCAGGCGCGGAACGCCTGGATGATCGGTTCCAGCTCGTTGCGCTCCTTGAGGAGCTTGGCCGCGCGGCTGGGGTCGTCATACAGGCCCGGCTCGGCGAGACGGGCCTCCAGCTCGTCCATGCGCTGCGCAAGAGCGTTCAGTTTGTCAAACATAACAGGTTCCTTTCCGATTCCGCCGCCTTACGCGGCCGGTATATCCTTTCCCGTGCCGCCCTGCCACCTGCCGGTGAGCATCAGCCCCAGGATGGAGCAATACTCCCGACAATGCACCGCCACGCGCTGCGCCGGATAAGGCGTCGGCGCAGGGATGCCGGCCGCGTCCAACCCACCGCGCACCATCAGCACGCGGGCGCGTGCAAGGTGGTAATCGCTCGTCACCACCGCGGTCCTGTGTCCGTCCCCGATCAGGGCACGGGCGTTTTCAATGTTCTGTATCGTATTGTTGGATTCGTCCTCGAGCAGCAGACGGTCCGCGTTCATGCCTCTGGCGGTCAGGTAATCATACATCGCCTCCGCCTCCGGACACGGCTCGTTGCTCCCCTGCCCGCCGCACAGGATGGCGGTAGCCTCGGGGTGCGTCTGCAGGAAATCATACGCCGTATCCAGCCGTGCGGCCAGCGCCGCGGACGGACGGCCGTCCTCATACACCCGCGCGCCCAGCACCAGCAGGTAATCCGCGTCTCCGGCTTCCGGATCAGCGCGCATCCCGTGCAGGATGACGCCTTGCACCGCGACGAACGATACTACGAACAAGCCGAACAGCACACGTCCCACAACGGACAGCACGCGGCATACCCTGTGTCGCTCCCGCAGGCGCAGCATCAGCCATTCGCCCGCGCAGCCGGCGGCCAGCGTAAGGAAAAACACGCCGCCGAACCGAGAGGGCGCCCAGGGTAGCTGCACCACGCCGCCCGCAGCGAACACCGCCGCCAGCGCGAGCCAGATCTTCCGTTCGCTCATTGCTGCAGCTCCTCCAGCTCGGCGGCCACGGCCTCCCATTCGTCCATTTTCGCGGCGAGCGACTCGTCGCATTGCTCCTTTTTGGTCATCAGTTCGAGTAGCCGCGCCGAGTCCGAGGACGCGTCGATCATCTGCTGCTCCAACTCGGCCGACTGCAGCTCGAGCTGGGAAATTTCACGTTCGAGCGCGCTGAGCTGCTTTTGCAGGTTTTTGGTGCCGCCGGTACGCTTGGGTTTTTCCGGCGGACGGGGTACGTCGTCCAGCGTCGGCGCATCGGGCTTTTTCCGCCTGGGGGCCGGCGCGGAGGCAGGCGCCTCGGGCAGCTCGCCCCGTTCACGGAATTTCAAAAAGTCGGAATACGAGCCGATGAAGTCGGTCAGCCGCCCGTTTTCCAGATACAGCACGCGGGTGGCGAACCGCTCGACGAAGTACCGGTCGTGCGAGACGAACAGCAGCGTGCCGTCGAACGCCTCCACCGCCTCTTCGATCCACTCGCGGCTGGCAAGGTCGAGGTGGTTGGTCGGCTCGTCCAGAATGAGGAAATTCAGGGGGTCGTACATCAGCTCGCACAGGCGCAGGCGGCTTTTTTCGCCGCCGGACAGCATATCGACCGTTTTCATCTGCGTTTCGCCCGTGAACTGGAACGAGCCCAGCCGGTTGCGCGCGACCTGCATGGACACGTTCTTGTCATAGATCAGCGTGTCGATCAGGTTGCGGTGCGGGTTGGCGAAATGCACCTGCTGCGGCAGATAGGCAGGCTTCAGGCCCACGCCCTTGCGGATCGTACCCTCGTCCGGCGTTTCCTCCCCCAGCAGGATCCTGAGCAGGGTGGTCTTGCCCGCGCCGTTTGCGCCCAGCAGGGCGACCTTCTCGCGGTTGCGGATGTTGAAGCTGATACCGTGTAATATTTCACGCCCTTCATAACTCTTTGTAATATCCCGAACCTTTAACACTTCTTCGGTCTCGTAGTTCGGGTCGCCGAAGGTGACGGTCAGCTTTTTGTCCTTTTTCGGGCGGTCGGTTACGGTCATGCGCGCGATGCGCTTTTCGATTGAGGCGGCGCGCTTGGCCAGATGCTCGGTGCCGTGCTCGTGCATGATGCGGGCGACCGCTTCCAGCCGTTTTTTCTCGGCCAGCTCGTGCTCGTGATGCTTGAGCTGTTCCTCGCGGCGGCGTTCGCGCTCGACCGCGTAATAGGAGTAGTTGCCGTTGTAGAACTCGCAGGTGCAGTCGTGAATCTCGATCACACGGTCGCAGCACTGGTCAATGAACCAGCGGTCGTGCGAAATAATCATCACCGTGCCGCGATAGGACTCGAGGTAACTGCCCAGCCAATCGACCGCGTCCATGTCCAGATGGTTGGTCGGCTCGTCCAGCAGCAGAATGTCGGTCTGCTCCAGGATGATGCGCGCCAGGTTGATGCGCGTCTTTTCGCCGCCCGAGAGCAACGCGAACGGCTGCGCGCGCATGGCTGCGGGGATTTCCAGGCCGTTGCACACACGGTCGATCTCAAAATCACGGTTGTAGCCGCCGAGGAGCTCCAGACGGGTTTCAAGCTGGGCGTAGCGTTTGAGCAGCGAGGCGTCTTCCGGCTTGCGGGCCATCTCATCGGTCAGCGCGTCCATCGCGGCGGCGACCTCGTCGGATTCGCGGAAAGCCAGGCGCAGCACATCCTCGACCGTGGATTCCGGCGGGAAATCCGGCATCTGGTCGATCACGCCCGCGTTCTTGCCCGCGCCAAGCGAAACATGCCCCCCGTCATAGGGCAGGCGGCCGGTGAGGATATTAAGCAGGGTGGTCTTGCCCGCGCCGTTCGCGCCCAGAATGGCGACCTTTTCCCCTGGCTGGATATCAAAGGAAATATCCTGTAGGATGAGGCGGTCGCCGTAATATTTGGTGAGATTTTGTACGGAAATGTCAGCCACAGCCGCGGCTCCTTTCAAATATCGGGATAAATGGATATATACCGTTTTATTATAACACAAAAGATAGATAAGGGAAAGCCTCTCCCCCGCATTTTACCGCTCAACAACGCATCGACGCACCGTAGAACGCCGCTAATACTGCCTCAACTTTGCGTCGGTTGCACCAGGCTGTCTGATACGGTATACTTTTTCCCAAAAAGGAGGATATAGCAATGGATGCAATAAAAACAGGCGTTTTTATCGCCGCGGTACGTCGGGAGCAGAACATGACACAGGCAGAGCTGGCGGCCAGGCTGCATGTGACTGATAAAGCGGTCAGCAAGTGGGAACGGGGCGCGGGCCTGCCGGATATCAGCCTCATCGAACCGCTTGCGGCGGCGCTGGACGTCAGCGTGCTGGAGCTGATGCAGGGACGGCGAATTCCCGCCGAGACTGTCCGCCACACCGAGGCCGCAGAGGTGCTGACTGACATCCTCGGGATGGCAAAGCACACACGGGCAGACAAGCGCAGCCATCTCAAGCAGGCAGACCGATTTCTGTCCAGACTGCTCGAAGCCATTGGCCTGCTGTTCCTGCTGTGCTCGGTATATTGCAGGACACAGCTCCAAACGCCGATACCGCTTTGGCTCACCATCAGCGCCCTAGTCCTTGCGGCAGCCGTCCTGCTTGCCAAATGCGTCTTACATCGGGCGGTGGGAAATCAGACATAATAAAAACGCAACAAACCCCCGGAACAGCTTTTCCGGGGGTTTTATCAACAAACAGGGATCAAAACCGCATTAGCGGGATCTGGTGCGGCTCCGCCTCGCCCGCCGGCAGCAGCATGGACGTAATATCCGGCCGCGCCGTTTCAATAAAGTTGACGCCGCTGCGGATCAGCCCTGCCAGCGTGCGCTCGTCATTTGTCGGCAGGCTCATGGTGAACAGCCCCGCCCTCCGGCAGGCCGAGAGCAGTGCCGGCGTTAGGTCGCCCGCCGCCGCGCGCAGGCCGAACAGGCCGGTCGTCTGCGCCGCGCGCACCAGCGCGTCTATATTGTCCGGCAGCGCGGGCAGCTCGCCCATGATGTGCAGGTCAGGGTTAGCGACTGCGATGCGCGCCGCCTCCACCAGGCCCAGGCCGACAAAGATCGTATTGTCCAGCCATTCGGAATGGCGCAGGGTGATGCGGAGCTGCGGCAGAAGCGTCTGGTTATGTACCGTGATCGCGATTTTTGCCCGGCAGGTGCGCGCCAGCTCGATCGCCTGTCCGGCGGGGACAAGCTGCGGTGCCGCCTGGTGCAGCTCCGCGTAGCTGTAATCCGTGATGCTCAACCGCGTTCCGTCGTTCGCCACGCAGTACCCGTCTGACGACAGCACCGCGATACCGTCCGCGGTCATATCAACCGACAGACAGCAGCCTTTTGCGCCCTCCTCATTCCCTGCCAGGATGGACTCCAGCCCATCCGGCTCGGTATCCATACAGCCGACCGCGGAAAGGACGAAAATCTCTTTGTTGGTATAATACAATACCATTCCCCTTCTTTCCGTTTACAGGGTTTCAGGCGCCTCGTACGCCACGCCCAGCGTATCGACGGTCACCTTGCGCATGCGCTGCTCCTGGCGCGGACGGTCGTGCCAGTCGCGCGGGGCGTTCACGATCCCGTCGACCACATCCATGCCCTCGGTCACCATGCCGAAAGAGGCGTACTGGCCGTCCAGATGCGGCGAATCCTCGGTCATGATGAAGAACTGGCTGCCCGCGGAATCCGGCACCGCGGTGCGCGCCATGGACAGCACGCCGCGCGTGTGGTTCAAGTCGTTCTGGAAGCCGTTGGCGGTGAATTCGCCGCGGATTTCATAGCCCGGGCCGCCCATTCCGGTGCCTTCCGGATCGCCGCCCTGGATCATAAAGCCCGGAATAACGCGATGGAAGATCGTTCCGTCATAAAAGCCCTTCTGGATCAGCGAAATAAAATTGCGCACCGTATTCGGCGCGACCTCGGGATATAGCTCCGCGCGGATGATACCGCCCTGTTCCATTTCAATCGTAACGATAGGATTGCTCATTACCATACTCACTCCATTATTACCGCGAATTTGCGGATATTCATTTATATTGTAGCAAATTTCCACGCAAACAGCAAGACATGTTTCCATAATGAAACTCTGTGCCGCAGCACGCCCTTTCCGGCGGACGAAATCCACTTTATACACAAAGCTTTCCACCATGCATTGGGGATAACTCTGTGTACAAAGTGGATAACTTCCGGTATTTACTTGTAAAAGCTGCCTGTTCTACCGGATCCGCTGTTTACAGTCTGTAATATTTCCCTGCTCCGCGCGGGCCGCGCATGAAAACCACCACCGCGAAGCATACTCTACCGTAGGGATTTTTATATCAAAAAGGAGGAGCGATATGGCGGAGGAACACCCATCCATCCAGGCGCCGGAAGAAAATAATATTATGGAGACCGGCTCGATCACGGCTAAAACCTCGCGCGGCACGGTCCACTGCATCACGATCGTAGGCCAGATCGAAGGGCATATGGAGCTGCCCGCGCAGAACAAAACCACAAAATACGAGCATCTGATCCCGCAGATCACTGCGGTAGAGCAGGCGGAGGAGATCGACGGCATGCTGATCCTGCTCAACACCGTGGGCGGCGATGTGGAAGCCGGCCTGGCGATCGCCGAACTGATCGCGGGCATGACCAAGCCGACGGTCTCGCTTGTGCTGGGCGGCGGCCATTCGATCGGCGTACCGCTCGCCGTGGCTGCGAAAAAGAGCTTTATTGCTGCCTCCGCCGCCATGACCATCCATCCGGTGCGCATGAACGGCACCATTATCGCCGTGCCGCAGGCCTTTGAATACCTCGCCAAGATTCAGGAGCGCATCGTGGATTTCATCACCACGCACTCGCGCATTTCCGCCGAACGGCTGCAACAGCTCATGCGCGAGACCGGACAGCTCACTGCGGACGTAGGTACGGTCATCTCCGGCAAGCAGGCGGTCACGCTCGGCCTGATCGACGAGGTGGGTACCCTGTCCGGCGCGCTCGACGCGCTTTACCAGATGATTGGCCAAGCAAGGGAAACGCATCCGTAACGCCCGCGTTTCGGAAAAAGCGAACAAGAAAGGCCTCGTCCCTATCGAACGAGGCCTTTTACTTCCAGATCTCCATAGATTCTCTTTTCTCAGCAGGATATTTCCCGCTGTCCTTTTTTATTTTTTGCTGTCCGCTTTTTCATCCTACGTTCACGGGAACCGCCCGGCTGCGGTTCTTCGGGTAATGAACACATTTCGGTTTGTTACCTTAACTACATTCAGGAACTCTATATCAAGTCAGATTTTGAAATGCGTCTCTTCCTGGCGGGCAATCGTTCGATTCTATTCCTGTATGCCCGAACCATTTTCAGCAGGCTTTGATATGATCTCTGTCCTGTGCTCTGGTCCGCTTTTACCGCATCATACTCATCAGTATGCCCATCGGCCTTTTTTCTTGGATGCGCACTATTTTGGGCGATTACAGGTATCGTACTGATCAATTTTCATATTCGCCAACGCATTGCTTCAGGGTTCTTTCATGCATGAACCTTACTTTCCTGCTGCCTCGATCCGCTTACATCGTCAGTATGCTTTCACGGATATATTTTCACGAGGATAGCTTCCTCACAGGTGCCGTTCCTTACTATCAGAAGCCGATCGCGCTTTTCAGGCGGTTCGTTTTTTTAATTTGGAACTCGCTCTTTTTATAAATAGCTATCACCTTGATCGTTTCGGTCACAGCGCCGCGGCGAGTCCCGCGAACTGGTAGGATGTTTCTTCTGATACCATTGGACTCACCCCTTTCTCCGGTATCATTTGGCTTTGTACGCCAACCCTTCAGAATAAGAATGGGTTCTCGCCCTTTGTAAAGCCCCTGCTTTACGTCCCTTGGTGTTTGCCCTTTTCTTTTCTGTGACATTATAATATCATCAACCTTGCACAACGTCAAGCATTATTTTATGTTTTTTCATGGTTATATTAAACAAAACATTCTTGTCCTTTTCAGCGTTTTCCCTCTTCCCACGCTTCCGCTGATTTGCTATAATTGTATTGTTGGGTGCGTTTCGGCCCCAGCCGGAAAACGTACAGCAAGCAGCATTCGCATGGGGGTCGTTGGACCCCCTTTTTTTGAGGGAGGTTTTCTCGTTGGATATTTTCAGCTTCTATATGCCCACCCGCCTGTTTTTCGGCAACGGCGCCGTGCGCAAGCTCGCCAAAGCGCGCCTGCCGGAGGGCTGCGGCCTGATTATCACCGGCGGCACGTCGACCACACGGCTCGGCTATGTCGACCGTGTGGCCGACGTGCTGCGGCAGGCCGGACACGAAACGGCTGTTTACAACAAGGTACAGCCCAACCCGACCATCGAAGGGGTGCGCGAGTGCGCGGCGCTTTGCCGCGCGGCGCACATCTCATTCATCGTCGGCCTGGGCGGCGGCTCCTCGATCGACACGGCCAAGGCGGCCGCTGTCATGGCTACCAACGACGGCGACTGGTGGGACTATGTCCACGGCGGCACGGGCGGCGGCAAGCGCATCGCCAACGCCGGTTTGCCGGTGGTCGCCATCCCGACCACTGCGGGCACAGGCACCGAGGCAGACCCGTTCACGGTCATCACCAACGGCGAGGAAAAGATCGGCGGGGGCGGCGAAAAGTGCTTCCCCGCCATCTCGGTCGTGGACCCAGACTTTATGATGACCGTACCGCCGCACCTGACCGCCTATCAGGGCTTTGACGCGTTCTTCCACGCGGCCGAGGGCTATATCGCCCGCACCGCCAGCCCGATGAGCGACATGTTCGCGCTCCGCGCGGTCGAGCTGATCGGCCGGTCGCTCGCGACCGCCGTGCATGACGGCGGCGACCGTGAGGCCCGCGCCGAGGTCGCGCTCGCCAACACGCTGGCCGGCTTTGTCGAAACGCTGTCGAGCTGCACGGGCGAGCATGCGATCGAACACGCCCTGAGCGCGTTCCATCCCGCGCTGCCGCACGGCGCGGGCCTGATTATGATTTCGCGCGCCTATTGGAGCCGGTTCGCCGAGGTTTCCGGCGAACGGATGGCCGCGCTGGCGCGCGCGCTCGGGCGCACGGGCGCTACTGGCACGGCGGATTTCCTGGCGGCGCTGTCTGGCCTGCAGAAGCGCTGCGGCGTCCACCAGCTCCGCCTGTCCGGCTACGGCGTCCGGCCGGAGGATTTCGGGAAGATCGCGGACAACGCGGCCGCCACCATGGGCGGTCTGTTCCGCGCCGACCCGCGTCCGCTCAGCCGCGAGGAGATCATTGGCATTCTTGCGGACAGCTACCAGTGAACCGCGGACGCGGGGAGGGCAATCAATGAAAAAGGTGCTTTTGATCGCCACCGGCGGCACAATCGCGTGCCGTGAAACGGCAAACGGGCTGTCCCCGACCCTGACCGGCGGGGCGCTTGTCCGCCTGCTGCCCGCGCTGGAGACGGTCTGCGCGGTCACGGTGTGCGAGCTGATGCGGCTGGACTCCACCGACCTGACCGCCGCGGACCGTATGCAAATGGCGCGGGCGGTCTGGGAAAACCGAGGCCGGTACGACGGCTTTGTCATTGCCCACGGCACGGACACGCTTTCCTATACCGCCGCGCTGCTGCACCATGTGCTGCGGAACATCGACCGCCCCGTGGTGCTGACCGGCTCGATGCTGCCCATGGGCGCGCCGGGTTCGGACGCGCCCCGCAACCTTCTCGACGCATGCCGCGTCGCGGCGGCGGACTGCGTCGGCGTGCTGGCGGTGCTGCACGGAAAGATCATCCACGGCCCACACGCCGCAAAGCGCCATTCGCTCGAAGCGGACGCATTCACTTCGGTCGGCGCGCCGCTCGCGGGCGTAATCGACGGAGCTGGGTGCGTGCGGCTGGCGCACCCGCCGAAGCGCGACGGCACGCCGCGCTTCGTGCGGGACATCGACACGGACGTTCTGCTCGTCAAGCTGACGCCCGATCTCCCGCCCTCGTTTTTCAACGTCCTGCACAGGTATCCCCGGGTGGTGGTCGAGGCGTTCGGCGCGGGCGGCATCCCCCGCCGGCTGGAGGACGCGGTGCGGTCGCTGCTCCGAAGTGGCACGCGCGTCTATCTCATCAGTCAGTGCGCTGAGGGCGGCGTGGACCTGCACAAATACGAGGTCGGCCGGCGGGCCGAGGCCATGGGCGTCATCCCGCTCGGCAGTCGGACGACCGAGGACGCGCTGGCCGCCATCCAGTGCCGCGAGCTGTGACGCGCGTCTGTTTGATTTTTCCAGCTTTCCCGTTTTCTCCCCGCAAGACATACCACTCATAACGCCGCTCCTTTCTGCGCATACTGTGTGCGAGAAAGGAGTGTTTGTTTATGCAGGTCACGATCGACCGCGGCGGCTGCATTTCCTGCGGCCTGTGCGAAGCAACCTGTCCCGATGTGTTCCGCATCGCCGGAGATGGTCTGGCAGAGGTCTATCACCAGCCCGACACCGCGGCGCAGGAAGCGGACTCTCAGGAAGCCGCAGGCGGCTGTCCGGTCTCTGTTATTCACACCGAGGGCTGATTTTTGTATTAATTGCACAATTCTTTCTTATCTAATTTGTATAATTCATACAATCAGCCTCTTGTTTTTCCCCCAGAAAAAAGGTATGATATAGGCAAATCTTAAAAGAAAGAAGGCCGCAATATGAACAAGTTTGTAAAGGCACTTAGCAACATGAGCGAAGCATCTATGCAGAACAACGGTTATGTCCGTAACCTGCTGCGCACCTATGGCGGCAAGGTTTCGAACAGAGCCAACACCCCGAAGGACTAAGCCCCCATCGGGATCATGCCATAGAACGAAAAGACGTCCGGAGGCGCTCGCCTTCGGACGTCTTTTCTATATTTTGCGGATATTTTCCCGATAATAGGCTTCAAACAGGCTCATCATCAGGCCCTTGCGCCGCCCCTCACCCCTGTGCCGCAGGTAGCGCCAGCAGGACCGCGCGGTCAGCAGCCCGCCGACGGCGCAGACGATCATATCCTGCATCGTGTCGCCCACGCCGGTGGACGCGACCTGCTGCGGGTCCGCGCCGGAAAAGGAAACCGCGTATTCCCATATCTCCCACAAGACCGCGCTCAGCACCGCGAACATCCAGGTATACAGCGAGGCGTTGAACGCATCCGCCCGATCGAGCGCGTGGCCTGGCTTTTTCGCAAAATACACCACCATGCCCAACACGGCGAACAGAAAGCCCGACAAAAAGTGCAACAGCTTATCCCAGCAGGGAATCCACTCATACCCGCCGAACAGGCTCGCAAACGGCACCGCCGCCAGCACGAACCAGTCGAACACGATCTCAAGCAGGTACACCGGCCGCAGCCGGCAGACCCGATAAAGCGCAAACGGCACAGCGGGCAGGGCGAGCGCCGCAGCGGCAAGCAGGGCGTTGTATGCCGTCAGGTCCCGCCGCAGGCCGTATACCGCGGCGCACAGCGTGAACATATAGTAAAACAGCAGGGTGCCTCCCCGCAGACCGCGCAGCCTGTCCATCCGACCGGCCTCCCATCACTTGTATTTCTGGTACTGACTTACCGCCAGCTCGTCGCAGCGGTTGTTATAGGGGTTATCCGCGTGTCCTTTCACCCAATGGAACCGGACCTCATGCTTTTCGAGAAGAGCGAGCAGCCGTCCCCACAGCTCCGGATTTTTGGCCGGTTTTTTATCTCCCTTGATCCACCCTTTCGAGCGCCAGCTTTTCGCCCAGCCCTTTGTGATGCCATCTACCACATATTTGCTGTCCGAGTACAGGTCGACCGAGCAGGGCTCGGAAAGCGCTTCCAGCGCGGTGATCACGCCGAGCAGCTCCATGCGGTTGTTGGTAGTCGATGGCTCGGAGCCGGACAGCTCCTTCTCATGCGCCCCGTACCGCAAAATGGCACCCCAGCCGCCCGGCCCTGGATTGCCGGAGCAGGCCCCGTCCGTATAAATCGTCACGTTTTTCATAGTATCTCCCATTGTTTTTTCTTTATTATAGCACGGACCGCCGGAAAAAAGAAGTGCGACCGACGCACGCCGCAAAAACAAGCGCCGTCCGGCTCTCCGGACGGCGCTTGCCGCAACAGCGTGTAAAAAGTGTCTGTATCAGGCGATGACCGTTGCGGGTACATCCACCTGCTCGTAAACGATGCTGATGATCGAAAGCACAACCATTGCGGTTGCCCGGCAGATATGTATCAGGTCGTCGTCAATCCCATGATGGCGGCCGGCCGCGCGGTATTCGTCATGCATGGCGCCGATGCGGTTGATCAAAGCGTCCACCGAGGCCGGCGGGATAATCGGGCTTGCCCACTGCTCGAATTTCGCTTCGGTCATCCGGCGGCGGATCACGAGCGCAACGCGCTTTTCGTATACATAATGCGCCAGCAGGTTGCGGTCGTAGATATCGTCGTTATGCGGATAGGTGAAAAAATCGGTCATAAAGTGGCATATCTCGCCCAGATCAATCGAAAGCTCATGTCCATTCACCGGACCGATGGTGTATTTTTCGGTAAACGCGCGGATTTTTTCCATCACCTCGTCCATCATGATCGACGGGTTATGGCGCTTGGTCAGGTAGGTCCCTGTCAAATCCGGCTTCAGGTTTCCATAAACGAAGCCGCTCTGGTCAAAGGTAACGCCGCAGGTCTGCTCGACATAATCGAGCAGCAGGTGTGCAACACGAATGTGGGATACGGAATCCATTAGCAATCCTCCAGCCGGAATACGCTTTTCTTAACAAGTTCTTAACAGCACGGCCGCTCAACAGCCTTTCATTTCCCCAAATCATCAATAGTATAGCACATCTCCGCGCCGTTGTCTCGTTTTTTTCTAAATTGTAACGAAATCAACATCTTAATTTCGCGTTTTTCTCTGTTTTTCACAATACAGGCAAAATTATTTTAGCTATCTCGCACGAAATGCTTCGTTGCGGAATTGCACCTCGCCCGCCAATGCCTGCCGCAGGCGTTGACACATCGCCTCCCGATCGCGGTTGAGCGTACCGGCAAGGTTGACATAATTGGAGGCGTGGTTGGCGCGGAACACGCTGCCCTCGGCGTCGATATGCTCCAGAAGCGTGAGCGTCTCCCGCGCGATCTCGACCGGCTGCATCAGATAAAACCGCCCTGCCCGCCAATCCCGCATCAGGGGCGTTTCCAGCTCAAACAGCAGGGTCAGCAGGCCGATATACTCCGGCTTCATGCGCGACAGGGCCAGCGCGGTCCCGATCGCGTGCTCCTCGCTCAGCTCCAGCGAGCCAAGGCCCGCGATGCAGGTGACCGACAACTTCATGCCCGCCTTTTTCACCATCAGGCCCGCGCGCACGATATCGTCCACCGTTTCTCCCTTATTGACGCGGCGCAGCACCTCGTCCGAGCCGGATTCCAGCCCCATATAGACCATTTCCAGGCCAAGCCCGTGCAGCTGGTCCAGCTCCTCCTGCGTTTTGACCAGGATGGACGCGGGCGAGCCGTAGCTTGTCACCCGCTCGCACTCGGGAAACAGGCGGCGGATATACCGCAGGAGCTCGGCCATATGCTCCGCACGGCACATCAGCGCGTCGCCATCCGCAAGGAAAATGCGGTCCACGCGGCGGTACATGCGCCGCGCCTCATCGAAATCCGCTTTCACATCCTCCAGCCGCCGCACGCGGAAGCGCTTTTCCTTATACATATCGCAAAACGTGCATTGATTATGGCTGCAGCCGACCGTCGCCTGTATGATCAGACTATATGCCTCTGACGGCGGGCGGAACACACGTCCCTCGTATTCGATCACGTCCCTCGCTCCTTTCTCCCGGCAATAAGGAACGGGCGGAGGGTGGCTCCGCCCGCTTTGCCTTATTCCTCGTCTTCTTCGGCCTGATCTTCCTCCGCTGGCTCCTCCGGCTCGGCAGCCGCAGGCGCTTCCGCTTCCTCCGGCACCTCTTCGTCGAACGTGTCCTGATAGGAGGCGTCCGCCGCCGCGCACTCCTCCGCGCAGGCGCAGGAGGCGCAGTCGGATTCAGCGCGCATCATTTCCTCCAGCTCGTCCATTGCCTTGAGCTCCGCCTCATGATAAACTTCTTCCTCGCGCTTTTTCTGAAGCAGAACGAGCGCCGCCGTCGCGCCGGCCGCACAGGCCAGACTGGTCAGCAGCAGCCCGGTTTTTACTTTCGTCGATTTTTTCACGGTATCCACTTCCTCTCAAAGTGATGCGGAATATTTGTCTTTACTTTACCATATGGTCTACCTAAAGTCAATGGCGAAGGGTGGCTATTTGCCCAGTTCGTATGCGCGGGCAATGCAGTTATCGCACGCTTCCGCCAAAATATCGTACAGACCGCGCGATTCGAGCACCTTCATCGCCTCGACCGTGGTGCCGCCGGGCGAGCAGACCGCGCCAATCAGCTCGGCGGGCGTCCGGTCCCCCCGCAGCAGCATTTTGGCGGAGCCGATCATGGTCTGGCAGAACATCCGGAGCGCGTCCGCCTCCGGCACGCCGTGCTGTACGGCGCTGCGCACCATCGCGTCCGCGAAGGCGTAAATATAGGCGGGCGCCGAGCCTGCATAAGGAATGACCTCGTTGAGCATGCTTTCCTCATCGAACACCGCGGTCGCGCCCATGGTATCGAACAGGGCGCGCACGGCGTCAAGCTGCTCCTGTGTCGCGGCCGCGTTTTTCACAAGCTGCGCCGCCCCCTCGCCCAGCATGAGCGGCGTGTTCGGCATCACGCGGACAACCGGCGTATCCGCGCCGAGCGCGCGCTCGATCTTCGCAAACGTTATGCCCGCCGCGATCGAAACCACCAGCGGCTTTTCACACCGGCACCCTGACAGGACCGGCAGGATCTCATCAAAATTCTGCGGCTTGACCCCCAGCACGACCGTATCACACGCCGTATACACTTCGGTATAATCCCCCGTGACCGCAAAGCCCTTTTCCCTGTTTTTCTCGCGTTTTTCCGCGCTGCGGTTGAACAAAAGCGCCTGCGCGGGCGGGAACAACCCCGCGCGCACCGCGCCCTCCACGATTGCGGTACCCATGTTGCCCGCGCCCAGCACACCGAAACGGTAGGTTTTCATCCGAACACACTCCTTATTTTATGGCTGCCTGTAGGATTTATTATAGCACAGCGCGCTTTTGTGTGCAAACGCCTTGTGAAACGGTCTGTTTCATGGTACAATACTTTTATTATTCTATTCCGGAGGCGACGCCATCGTGGGACATTTGCTGCCGCATATCGGGCTACGGACGGTCAAGACCGGCCTGGCGGTTGCGCTGGCCCTGTTTTTTGCCGATCTGCGCTCCTCGCCCGCGGCGATCTTCGCAGCCATTGGCGCAATCGTCGCCATGAACCGCACGGTGGGCGACGCGTTCCAGTCCTGCCGCACACAGTTTTTCGGCATCCTGTTGGGCGCGGGCTTCGGCGCGGTGTTTGTCAACCTGTTCGAGGGGTTCCGCTATATCGGCGTCGGGTTGGGGTTGATCGCCCTGATCCTGCTCTGTGTGGAGCTCAAGCTGCAGTTTGCGGTGCCGCTGGCGTGCATCGTGTTCGTGTCCATCTGCCTGTCCCCGGCGGACGAAGCCTTTTTTTACGGCGCCAACCGCCTGCTGGACACCTCGATCGGCTTGGCCACCGCCCTTGTGGTCAACATTGCGCTCAAGCCGTACAACAACCGCGCGCGTATCACGGAGCAGTTCACCCATTTCCTGCAGTCCGTACCCGCTTATGTGGAGGCGCGTGTCATCTGCGGGCGGTATCCGGACCTTTCCCCGCTCAGCCGCCAGCTGGGGCGCATCGCGGAGGAGCTTTCCATCTTTGAAAAGCAGAACGTGTTCCGCTTGCCGGACCACCGCACGCAGGCGGTCTATCTGCGCGGCTGCGAGCAGCTCGCCAACGCCCTGCTGCAGGAGCTGACCGCGCTGTGCGCCATGGATGAAAAGGGTCGCCTGTCTCCGGAAAACGCGGAAAAGCTGTCCGCGCTCGGCCTGCATGTGCCGGATACGCTGCCCGCGCCGCCGCAAAGCGACGCGGATGTGGTGGGCAATTACCACCTGTCCGGCCTGCTTCAGGCCTACCACTACCTGAGCGAATTCAACCTCATGGAATGAGCCGTCCCAGGGTCGGGCATCCGGCATGGGGCAACAGAGAAAGAAATGTAGTAAGGGAGTTTAAAACAACACATGGAAAAGAAAAAGAGAAGCAGTTTTTCCAGCCGCATCGGCTTTGTGCTCGCCGCGGCCGGCTCGGCGGTGGGGCTGGGCAACATCTGGCGCTTCCCCTATCTTGCGGCAAAGTATGGCGGCGGCATCTTTCTGCTGGTCTACCTAATCCTGGCGGTCACGTTCGGCTTTGCGCTGATGATCACCGAAATCGCGATCGGCCGCCGCACCGGCCTGTCCTGCATCGGCGCGTACAAGGCGCTGGACAAGCGGTTCTCCGGCCTCGGCTGGCTCGCCTCGCTCGTGCCGGTTATCATCACGCCGTACTACTGCGTCATCGGCGGCTGGGTCATCAAGTATTTTGCCGATTATCTGTCCGGAAGCGGCAGCCTGCTGGCTGAAAGCGCCTACTTTGACCGCTTTATCGGCTTTGCCGGCGAGGGGCTGTTCGCCACCCCGCTGCCCTGGTTCCTCCTTTATGTGCTGCTGACCGCGGTGGTCGTGCTGCTCGGCGTGGAGAAGGGCATTGAGAAGGTGTCCAAGTTCATGATGCCCGTGCTGGTCATCCTGTCTATCATCGTGGCTGTGTTCTCGCTGACCATGGAGGGCGCACTGGAAGGCCTCAAGTTCTATATCGTACCGGATTTCAGCAACTTTTCCGGCAAAACCGTGCTGGCGGCCATGGGGCAGATGTTCTATTCCATGTCGCTGGCCATGGGCATTATGATTACCTACGGCTCCTATATGCCGAAAGAGTCCAACTTAGAGCGCTCGGTCGGCCAGATCGAGATCTTCGACACCGCGATCGCCTTTATCGCGGGTCTGATGATCGTACCGGCGGTGGTGGCGTTCAACGGCGGCGACCCATCCGGCATCAACGCCGGCCCCGGCCTGATGTTCGGAACGCTGCCGCAGGTATTTGAACGCATGTGGATGGGCCATCTGATTGGCGGCGTGTTCTTTCTGCTGGTGCTGTTCGCGGCGCTGACCTCGTCCATTTCCCTGATGGAGACCGTCGTCTCCATCGTGTGCGACAAGCTGCACTGGAAGCGCCGGCCGGCCACGGTCGCCGTGACCCTGTTCGTACTGCTGCTCGGCCTGCCCTCCTGCCTGGGGTACGGCCCGCTGGCTTCGGTCCAGATCCTCGGCATGGCGTTCCTCGACTTTTTCGACTTTATCTCCAACTCGGTACTCATGCCGATCGTGGCGTTCTTCACCTGCCTGCTGGTCGGCTGGGTGGTCGGCACCAAAACCGTGTCCGACGAGGTGGAAAAGAACTTCCCGTTCCACCGCAAGCGCCTGTTTGAGATCATGGTCCGCTGGGTCGCCCCTATCCTGGTGGTCTGCATCCTGGTTGGGCAGCTGCTCGATGTGACGGGCATCATGAAGCTGTAAAGCAAAAAACCAGGCTTCCTGCTAATGCAGGAAGCCTGGTTTTTTGCTATCCCAGCCACTCCGCCGGACAGCGCAGCAGCTCTTCCAAGTAACAAAAGAACAAATGACAGTGATACCCGTCCGCCGCCGCGTGATGGATCTGCAGCGTAAACGGCAGTACGGTTTCGCCGCCGGACGCGGTCAGCCTGCCCCATACAATGAACGGGCGCAGGAAGATGCGGTCGTCTTTCATCCGGAAAGAAACCTCAGTATAGGAAAACCACGGCACGCAGGAAAGCAGCACGGTGTTTTCCCGCGGCGCCGTACGCAGCCCTTGCATATGGAAACGCCGGATATCCTGCACCATCGCGGCATAAAAATCAGGGAATCGGTGCGTATATGCCGTACACAGGCTGTCCATCCGCCCCGTCTCCTCGGACAGCACGGTGTATTCCGGATGCACGGTGTCAAAGCGTCCCAGCCGCCCCGCGCTGTCATAGCCGAGCCGGAACTCTGGCCGGCTGTTCACGGCCGCCGCCACCGCCCAGGTAAACGCCGGAAAAAAGCGCAGGCCGCTTTCCTTTGTGTACCGGCGGAACGCGGTGACGCAAAGCTCCCGCGTCAGGCTGTAAACGCAGCCCGCCTGCATGAAATGCGTAAAGGTATCCCGCTGCTCCCAGCCTTGCAGGTCGATTGGATGGAACATATTTCCGCCCCCTTTTCCCCCATTATAGCACAGCCGCGCCCCCTGCGGCAAAAAAAGCAGGCCGGACCTGTAGGGTCCGGCCCGCTTCGGCAGGGAGGTGATATTGTCTGTTTTGTCAGATCAGCTGGCCGCGCAGGAGCAGTGTGTGGACGTTCAACTCGTCGTCCAGCAGCAAAACATTCGCGAGCTTGCCCGGCTCGAGCGAGCCATAATCGTGCTGCACGCCGATCGCGCGGGCCGGATTGGTCGAGGCAGAACGGATGGCCTGCCCCAGTGGTATGCCCATTTTGACCGCGCTGCGCACACAGTCGAGCAGGTTGGTGGCCGAGCCGGCGATCGTACCGTCATGCAGCGTCGCGCGGTTGCCGCGCACGGTGACCGCCTGCCCACCGAGCGAGTACTCGCCGTCCTCCAGGCCGGTGGCCATCATGCTGTCCGAAATCAGCATAACGCGGTTCCAGAACATTTTGAACGTCGCGCGCACCACGGCCGGATGGATATGCACCCCGTCCGCGATCAGCTCGACCGCGACCTCGTCGTTATCGGCCGCGGCGCCGATAACGCCGGGCGCGCGGTGCGACAGGGGCGGCATTGCGTTATACAGGTGAGTGACCTGCCGCGCGCCGCGGCGAAACGCCTCGCACGCGGTATCGTAATCCGCCTCGGTGTGGGCGATGGACAGGCGCACCTCGCCCGCCAGCGCCTCGATGGTTTCCATCGCGCCCGGCAGCTCGGGCGCGAGGTCGCACAGCTTGAACAGCCCGTTCGCCTTTTTCTGCAGGCGGCGGAACATATCCGCGTCCGGCGCGTGCAGGTAGGCCGCGTTCTGGGCGCCCTTTTTGGCCTCCGAAATGAACGGCCCCTCCATATTGATGCCCACTAAAGCGGCGTTCCTGCTCTCCGTGCGGTAGCTCGCGGCAGCCTCCGCGATCACGGAAAGCTTATCCTCCGGATAGGTCATGGTCGCCGGACAGATAGCTGCGACGCCGTTCTGCGCCTGGTATCTGGCGATCGCGGAGATCGCCTCATGCGTCCCGTCGCAGAAGTCATAGCCCACGCAGCCGTGGAAATGCAGGTCCACCAGACCCGGCACCGCGTACAGACCGCCCATATCGACCGCCTCCGCCGTTGGCTCGGCGGCGGATATCCGGTCGCCCGAAATGGTCAGGCTGCCCGTGCGGAACGAGCCGTCCGGCTGGTATACCTTCAGATTTTTAAACTCCATACTTTCCCTTCTTTTCCTTTACAGCAGATCCCCGCACTTGGACAGCGCCGCTTCGTCCGCAACCACGGATACGTCGGTGTGGAGCTGCAGGATAGTCGCCGGCACGCGCGGCGTAACCGGCCCAAAAAACGCCTGGCGCACGATATCCGCCTTATTCTCTCCGGAAACGACGATCACTATACGGCGCGCGAGCATGATGGTCTGCACGCCCATGGTATACGCCTGACGCGGCACATCGTCCGCGGAGGCGAAAAAGCGCTTGTTTGCCTCGATGGTGGACTCGGTCAGGTCGACGCAGTGCGTACCCTTGGAAAAGAACTCATCCGGCTCGTTAAAGCCGATATGTCCGTTCAGGCCCATGCCCAGCAGCTGCAGGTCGATCCCGCCGGCCGCTCGGATCGCCGCGTCGTAACGCGCGCACTCGCGCTCCGCATCGAGCTGAGCGCCATCCGGCAGGTTGATGCGCTCCGCCGGCACATTGATGGCGTCGAAAAAGTTTTTGTGCATAAAATAGTGGTAACTCTGGTCATGATCCGCGGTCAGGCCGCGGTATTCGTCCAGATTGAACGTGGTACAGGCGCCGAAATCCACGTCGCCCTTATTATACCACTTGATCAACTGCTCGTAAATTCCAATCGGGGAAGAGCCGGTCGCCAGGCCGAGTACCGAATCCGGCTTGAGGATGACCTGCGCCGAAATAATGTTGGCCGCCTTACGGCTCATATCGTTATAGTCCTTTGCGCGAATGATTTTCATATCCAGCACCTCTCCAACAAATAATAGATTATTTTATTATATCACAGCGGCGCGTTCCCATTAAGCGGTGCGCCGCCGGTCGCTGGGCTGATTTCACGGCCGCAGCACAGGGACAGGCACTGCCCGCCCGCAGAACGAATGCACACTGCCCATCCCTGCACGGGATGGCCCTGCCTGCGCTTGGAAAGCAGGGAGGCGGGCTGTCCGCCCGCCTCCCCGTTGCGCGGAGCGCAAATCCATGGGTTTTCTGTTTTTACAGCATCTTGTGCATCTCGTCGGCTACGAATTGCACCTTGGTACCCACAATGACCTGTACCGAGGTCTTGGACGGACGCATGACGCCCGCCACCCCCGCGGATTTGATCTTCTTTTCATCCACCAGCGTGTAGTCCTTGATTTCAACGCGCAGGCGGGTGATGCAGTTATCCAGCGAGGTGATGTTGTCCTTGCCGCCGAGTCCCTCCAGCACGGTGGCAGCGATGGCGGTAAAGTCATTGTTCGCCAGGGTCGCGCCCGCGTCCTGCGCGGCGGTATCGTCGTCGTCATCCTCACGGCCCGGGGTCTTGAGGTTGAACTTGCTGATTGCGATGCGGAACACGATATAGAACACAACGAACGCCGCGATGCCCAGCGGGATAATCAGCAGGGTCTTGGCCGCCGCCGGCAGAGAAGCGGAGAATACCAGGTCGGTCAGGCCCGCGGAGAACGAGAAGCCCGCGCGGAAGCCGAGCGCCACGGTGACGAACGCGAAAATACCGTACAGCAGCGCATAAACAACGTACAGGGCGGGAGCCAGGAACATGAACGCGAACTCAAACGGCTCGGTAACGCCGCAGATGAACGCACAGAGCGCTGCGGAGCCGACCAGACCGATCGCGATCTTCTTCTTGTTACTCTTGGCGCAGTGAACCATTGCCAGGGCCGCGCCCGGGATACCGAACATCATGCAGGGGAAGAAGCCGGACATATACATGCCGAGGCTCCAGGTGATCGGCGCATTGGTCAGGCTCATATCGCCGGTGACCTTGCCGGCCCAGAAGTTCTGCAGGTCGCCCAGGCCGATGGTATCGAACCAGAACACGTTGTTGAGCGCGTGGTGCAGGCCGGTGGGAATAAGAAGGCGGTTAAAGAATGCGTACAGGCCAGCGCCAACTGCATCCAGGCTGACGATCGCCTCGCCCAAGGCAACCAGTGCGCCGAATACGATCGGCCATACGAACAGCAGGATTGCCGCAACCACAATGGATACGACAGCGGTTACAATAGCGACGCAGCGCTTGCCCGAGAAGAACGACAGCCAATCAGGCAGCTTGGTATCCTTGAACCGGTTATAGCAGGCCGCGCCAAGCAGGCCGGCAATGATGCCGATGAACGGGTTCTCAATCTTGCCGAACGCCAGCATCGCATCCTCGTTGTTCGCGATCGACGGCATGATGACCGTAACGACCGCGGTGTTCAGCAGCTTGGTGATCATCAGCCAGGATACCAGACCGGCAAGACCCGCCGTACCGTCCTTATCCTTGGCCATACCGACCGCAACGCCGATGGCGAACAGCCAGTGCATGTTGTCAATGAGCGCGCCGCCCGCCTTAATCAGGAAGAAGCCGATCGTGTATGCCGCGCCGCTGGCGACATAACCATTGACCTCGCCCGCCATGGCAGCGGGAGCGAGCGCGTAGCCAATCCCCATCAGGATGCCGCAGATCGGTAGGCACGATACCGGCAGCATCAGGGCTTTGCCCAGTCTCTGCAAATACTTTAACATAGGATTTTCCCCTCCTCATTTCTTTCAGGCCTTTCTTTATCCGGCCCTATGTAGTGCCGCGCGCCTTACCGAGCCGAACGGCAAGGCGCGCATTATTCCACTGCCCCTCGGGGCAAAATGAAAACCTCTTACAGGTTTGCCTTGAGGAACGCCTCGATCGCTTCCGCGGCCGCATCCTCGTCCGGCCCCTCGATCGTGACCTTGAGCGGATCCCCCTTCTTGGCGCCCATGCTCATCACACCCATAATGCGCTTTGCGTCAACCTCTTTCTTCGGGGAGGCAACCATGATTTTGGACTGGAACTTCGCAGCCTCTTTCACCAGCATGCCGGCCGGACGCGCGTGGATGCCGAGCTCGTCGGTAATCGTGTATTCAATGGTTTTCATAGGGATGACTTCCTTTCCTGAATAATATTTGAATTTTTGAGGGTAAACTGGTTTATTTTGCCTGCAGCGTCAGCAGCACGTCTCCGGCCGCGACCGGTCCAGTCTTTTCCGTCTTTACAGCGGCGAATCGGTCCGTGTTGCAGATAATGACAGGCGTGACCGTTTCATAGCCCGCGGCCTTGACCGCCTCGGGGTCGAATTCGATCAGCAGATCGCCTTTTTTGACCCTGTCGCCCGCCTTGCAGCACGCCTTGTAGTGCTGGCCGTTGAGCTGGACCGTGTCGATGCCGACGTGGATCAGCACCTCGGCCCCGTCCGCCGTGGTCATGCTCACCGCATGGCCGGTGTCGAACATCACGTCGATCGTGCCGTCCGCGGGCGCCGTTACGCGGCCTTCGGCCGGCAGGATGGCCGCGCCCTGCCCGAGGATGCCCTGCGCAAACGTCGGGTCAGGTACCTCCTCCAGCGGGACGACCGTTCCCGCCATCGGCGCGGCGATCGAGATGCCGGCGGAACCGCCGAACAATCCCTTGAGTTTCCCAAACATACAATCACACCCTTTTTCGACGAGTATGTCCTCCTGATGCAAAAAGTATCCAAAAACGAAAAAGAACCAAATTTCGCCGCAGTAACACAGTCTTACCTAAAAGACAAACTACGAGAAATTTGGTTTTGCCCGCCGGAGCGGTAACAATCCAATCATTCAGAGGACATTGTTTACTTGTTGAGTGTATTGTAACAAATTGTTCACAATTTTGCAAGCCCGATTTGCACGGCAAACTATCCGAAAATGTCATCCTTTTTTTGTGAGTTCATACCAATAAAATCGGTTTCACCAACAAAAAAGGAGGCCTTTCTTTGGCCTCCCGCTTGCTTTAGCCAGCATTTTTATCCATCACGCGCGCGATATGTATGGTGAGGTAAAGCAGCTCGTTCTGTCCGGAGGCGAAGCCCTTTTCCCGCTTGACGTAGGCGCACACCTTTTGCGCGCAGGCGAACGCGCGGGGGTATTTATACCGCACGACGCCGAGCAGGTCCGCGTCCTCATCCCCGTACTGCTGGCCGCTCACGATGCGCCGCGCGAAAAACTTCAGGTGCGTCACAAAGCGGTAATAGTCGATCGAATCGCAATCCGGCTCAAAGCCGTAAGCGCTCCGCACGATGCGGAACACCTCCTGCATGAGATAGGTCATATCGTACACGTCGCGGATCTCGCCGCCCACCTGCGCGTTGACAAAGTGCATGGCGATAAAGCCCGCCTCGTCCTCGGTGAATTCTACGCCCGTTTCCTCACGGACGATCTCATTGGCCTTGCTGCCCACCTGGTATTCATCCTTGTAGAACTGCCGGATATCCCACAGCAGGGGATTGGGCAGGCGGATGCCCTCCTTATACCGGTGGATAGCGGCCGAGATATGGTCGGGCAGGGTGACATAAATACTGTCCGACAGCTCTTTCCCCAGCGCGATCTTGGCATGGTTGATAATGCGCTCGCTCATCAGGAAGTGCGGAAGCGGGATGCTGGTGATGAGCTGCTGAAACCGGTCTGAAAGCTGGTCCGAGTGCAGCGTGAAGCGTTTTTCCACCTGCGCGGCCGGCGCCTCGTCCCCCGCGCGCCGGCCAAAGCCCAGCCCGCGCCCCATCAGCACGGTTTCCGCGCCGTTTTCGTCCAGCGCCACAACCACGTTATTGTTCAGTACCTTTTCAATCCGCATGGCTTTCCCCCTATTCTGCGCCGCAAAGCGCGTCCAACGCGCATCGCGCGGCGCGGACAGCCGCCTCATCGCACCGCCAGACCTCGAATTCGCTGATGCCGGGCAGCCCCATCGGCACCCCCTCGCGCCGGTAGGTCATGCGGCTGTTTTCCGTCCGCTTGGCGGACAGGTGGAACGCGTCCGCCCCTGTCATCGGCTGCAGCGCGCGGATCACGTCCGCGTTCACGCCCGCGCCGACCAGGATCTGCGGCCGGCCGCCGCTCCTCCCGACCAGCTCGCGCAGCAGCGCCGCGCCCTCGGTGCAGCTTGCCTGCCGGCCGGAAGTCAGGATGGTGTCCACGCCCAGACGCCGCGCTGCCGCGAGCGCCTCAAACGGGTCGCGGCACACGTCGAACGCGCGGTGCAGCGTGATCCCGCAGCCGCCCGCCAGCGCGATCAGCTCCGCCATACGCGGCTCGTCCAGCGTTCCGTCCGCCCGCAGCACGCCGATCACGACCCCATCCGCCCCCAGCGCGGCAAAGCGCCTGACCTGCCGCCGCAGCAGCTCGAACTCCTCCTCCGAATACAGGAAATCCCCGAACCGCGGCCGCAGCAGCACGCGGATCGGGATATCCACCCGCCTGCGCACCATGCGGAATAGGTCCTCATCCGGCGAGGTGCCGCCGATCACCAGGTTCGCGCACAGCTCGAGCCGCATCGCGCCGCCGCGCGCCGCGCTGACCGCAGATTCGACCGAATCCACGCATACCTCCAGCACCCGTGCCATGTCCCATCCCTCCCTTTATCAGGGCGCTTCCCGCCCGATTGCGCCGCGCCCCGTCCGGCGCAGCTATTTGCTTTCAGTATACCATGCGCCGCAGCCGCGGTCAACGCCGCCGCGGCGCGCAATATCTTCGGAAAGATATTGTCTTTTTGCCGGTAAAACGGTATAATCGCTATGGGCATTAAGAAAATATTAAGATTCGTATCGGAGGCGCATTATGCGTATCATTATTGTAGGCTGTGGCAAGGTCGGCTCAGCTTTGGCCGAGCACCTTTCCAGCGAGGGGCATGACCTGACGCTCATCGACCTGTCCGAGCGACGGCTGGAGGACCTGACCACCTCGCTTGACGTGGCCTCAGTCAAAGGCAGCGGCACCAGCTACCATGTGCTGCAAAGCGCCGGCATCGAGGACTGCGACCTGCTGATCGCCGTAACCGCACATGACGAGATCAACCTGCTCTCCTGCCTGATCGCGCGCAAGGCATCGGGCTGCCATACCATCGCGCGCGTGCGCGATCCGGAATATGTTTCCGAGGTCGGCTTTATCCGCGATGAACTTGGCCTGTCCATGGTCATCAATCCGGAGTTATCCACGGCGCGGGTCGTTTCCCGCCTGATCCGTTTCCCCTCCGCAATCGGCGTGAGCACGTTTGCCAAGGGGCGTATCGAGCTGCTGGACATCCGCCTCCCGTCCGGCTCCCGTCTGGCGGGCATGCCGGTCTGCGAGATCAACGTCTCGCTGCATACCCATGTGCTGCTGTGCATGGTTCGGCGGGCGGGTACCACCTTTATCCCCAAGGGCGACTTTATCCTGCAGGCGGGCGACGATATCACGATCATTATTCCCCCAAACGAGCAGGTCTATTTCTTTGAAAAGATCGGCGTGCCGCACAGCCATATCGGCTCGGCCATGCTGGTGGGTGGCGGAAAAATATCGTTTTTCCTGGCCGGCATACTGCTCAACTCGGGCATTTCGGTCAAGATCATCGAAAACCGGCTCGACCGCTGCGAGATGCTGTCCGAGCTGCTGCCCGGCGCGACCATCATCCACGGCGACGGCACCGACCGCGACCTGCTCGACGAGGAGGGGCTGGCCACCTGCGGCGCCTTTATCGCCCTGACCGGCATGGACGAGGAAAACATCCTGCTCGCGCTGCATGCGGGCCGCCATTCCAAGGCCAAGCTGTTCACTAAGATCAACCGCGTCAATTTCGAGGAGGTCATCGAAAGCCTGCCCATCGGCGCCATCATCCGCCCTAAGCAGACGACCGCCGACCTCATCAGCCAGTACACCCGCGCGATGCAGAATTCCATGGGCTCCAATGTGGAAACGCTGCACGAGCTGCGCGGCGCGGAGGCGCTCGAATTCCGCGTGGCCGCGCACGACCTGACCGGCGTGCCGCTGCAGGACATGCCCATCCGGCCGGACGTGCTGCTGTGCTGCATCAACCGCCGCGGCAAGCGGATCATCCCGCGCGGCCAGGACATACTGCAGGAGGGGGACACAGTCATCGTCGTTTCCACCCGCGAGGGCATGAACGACCTGCAGGATATCTTTCTGCCCCGTGAAACGGAGGAACAGAGGCCATGAATCACGCTATGGTGTGCTACCTGGTCGGCTGGATGTTGAGTGTGGAGGGCGGCATCCTGCTGCTGCCCATGCTGACAGCAGTTATCTACCAGGAACCGATCGCGTTCGCCTATTTGGCCGTGTCCGCGCTCTGTCTGGTCTTTTCCTGCCTGTTTACCCGCTGCAAGCCCAAGAACACCCGCTTTTACGCGCGGGAGGGCTTTGTCACCGTATCGCTGTGCTGGATCGTACTCGCGCTGACCGGCGCGCTCCCGTTCTGGCTCAGCGGCGAGATCCCCTCCTATGTGGACGCGCTTTTTGAAAGCATCTCCGGCTTCACCACAACCGGCGCGACCATCCTTGGCGATGTGGAGGCGCTGTCGCACGCCTCGCTTCTTTGGCGCAGCCTGACCCACTGGGTCGGCGGCATGGGCGTGCTGGTGTTCATGCTGGCCGTGCTCCCGCTCGCAGGCGGGCAGACGATCTACCTGATGCGAGCGGAAAGCCCCGGTCCGTCGGTAAACAAGCTGTCGCCCCACCTGCGCGACACCGCGTTCATCCTGTACGCGATCTACCTGGGTATGACCGTTCTGGAAATCGTGCTGCTGCTGCTCGGCGGCATGCCGCTGTTCGATGCCGTCAATACTGCTCTGGCAACGGCCGGCACGGGCGGCTTCGGCATCTGGAACAACTCCATGGCGCATTACAGCGGCTATTACCTGCAGGCCGTGGTCACGCTGTTTATGATCCTGTTCGGCGTAAATTTCAACATCTATTTCCTGATCCTGACGCGCCGCTGGAAGCAGGCGCTCCGGATCGAGGAGCTGCGCGTTTACCTTGGCGTAATTGCCGCCTCCGCCCTGCTGATCGCGTGCAACGTCCGTCATCTGTTCGGCGGCTTTTTTGACAGCCTGCACCACGCGCTGTTCCAGGTCGCCTCCATCATCACGACCACCGGCTTCGCCACGGTGGACTTCAACCAGTGGCCCGCGTTCAGCAAGTGCATCCTGGTGCTGCTCATGTTCATCGGCGCCTGCGCCGGCTCCACCGGCGGCGGCATCAAATGCTCGCGTGTCCTGCTGATGTGCAAAAGCATCAAAAAGGAGATGCAGTTCCTGATCCATCCGCGCTCGGTGCGCGTCAATAAGATGGACGGCCGGCGCGTGCAGCATGAGGTTATGCGCTCGGTCAATGTATTCCTGATCGCCTATCTGATCATTTTTATCCTGTCCACTCTCGCGCTGTGCCTTTCCAGCCAAGACCTTGTCACAAATTTTACCGCGGTCGCGGCCACGCTCAACAACGTCGGCCCTGGCCTGGAGCTGGTCGGTCCGTCTTCCAATTTCGGCTTTTTCGACCCGCTCAGCAAGATCGTGCTGATGTTCAACATGCTGGCGGGACGCTTGGAGCTGTTCCCCATGCTGCTGCTGTTTGCGCCGGATACCTGGCGCAGAAACCGCTGACGCGGCGCCGTACAAACGCGAAAAACCCCCGAAGCCTACTTCGGGGGTTTTTCAGCGGATCCCGCTGTTCAGCGGACGATCTCCTTTGCCGCGGCGGAGAGTGCCTCCACCTTTTCGGCGGCCGCCGCCTTGCTGTCGCCCTTGGCCATGATATAGACCTTGACCTTAGGTTCGGTGCCGGACGGACGGATGATAAATGTCGTTCCGCCCTCCAGTTCGTAATACATGACGTTCTGGCCTTTCAGCTCCATCTGCTCCGCGCTGCCGTCCGCCATGCGGGTGCGGATGCCGGACATATAATCGCGGGTGTACTCCACCTGATGCGTGCCGATCCTGCCGAGCGGCTTTTCGCGCAACTCTGCCATCAGTTCTTTCATGCGCGTCAAGCCGGAAACGCCGGGCATGGTGATGGAAACCGTCTTTTCGCAGTAATAGCCGTATTTTTCGTACATTTCCTCCATCGCGTCGTACAGGGTCTTGCCCTGCGTGCGGTAATAGGCCGCCATCTCCGCGATCAGCATGGAGGCGGTCACGGCGTCCTTGTCGCGCGCGTAGTCGCCCGCGAGATAGCCGTAGGACTCCTCAAACGCAAAGAGGTACTTGTGCGAGCCGGTCTTTTCAAACTGCTTGATCTTTTCGGCCAGGAATTTGAAGCCCGTGAACGTATCAAAGCACGCCACGCCGTTCTTTTCCGCCGCTGCGCGTGCCATCTCAGTCGTCACGATCGACTTGAGCACCGCCGGATGCGCGGGCATGGTGTTCGTCAGCTTGCGGGCGGTGATGATGTAATCGATCAGCAGCACGCCCACCTGGTTGCCCGAAAGGGTGACATAATCGCCGGTCTTGTCCTTGAGCACAATGCCGGTACGGTCGGCGTCCGGATCCGTGCCGATAATGAGGTCGACATCGTTCCGCCGCGCCAGCTCGATCGCCAGGTTGAAGCCTTCCTTGTATTCCGGATTGGGGTTTTTAACCGTCGGGAAGTCCCCGTCGATCTTCATCTGCTCCGGCTCGCAGATGATATGCTTATAGCCCAGCCGGCGCAGGATCTCCGGCACCAGGCGGTAGCCCGCGCCGTGGAACGGGGTGTAGACCAGCTTAAACTCATCCGCGACCTGCTTTACACAGTCCGGATTGACTGCGACCTTGAGCACCTCGTTGAGATATGCCTCGTCCGTTTCCCTGCCCAGAATGCGGATCATGCCGCTTTCCACAAATGCGCCGTAGTCGCCCGTGCGCACGCCGCTGAAAATATCGGTCGCCGCCATTTCCTTGGCGACCACGTCGGCCTCCGCGGGGGGCAGCTGCGCGCCATCCTCCCAATACACCTTATAACCGTTGTATTCCTTAGGATTGTGGGATGCGGTGATATTGATGCCCGCGATGCAGCCGTAATGGCGGATCGCAAAAGAAAGCTCTGGGGTCGGACGAAGCTCGTCGAACAGCAGGGTCTTGATGCCGCTCGCCGCAAGGATGCAGGCCGACTGTTTGGCAAATTCAGGCGAAAAATGGCGGCTGTCGTACGCGATCGCAACACCGCGGTCCATGGCGGCTTTTCCGTTGGATACGATCAGGTTGGCCAAGCCCTGAGCGGCCTGTCCCACGGTAAAACGGTTCATGCGGTTGAGGCCTACGCCAAGCACGCCGCGCAGGCCGGCTGTTCCAAAGGACAGCGGGGCAAAAAAGCGGCTTTCGATCTCTTCCTTATTTTCCTGAACGGACTGAAGCTCCGCGCGCTCGTTCTCAGTAAGCGCCGGATTCTCCAGCCAACGTTTGTATTCTGCAATATAGTCCATTGGTATCACCTCATCCTGTAATTTGGCCAAAGCCACTATATAAATTATACAATATCTATCTGTCAATGCAAGGGCTTTTGTGCGAATTCGTGAAAAGCACCTGATACTCCGGCACTTATATACAAATATAAATATGCATTTTTGTGTATATTGTTTCATTGCAGTAAGGTTTTACAAACAAAACAAAAATCAGGGAAAAATTTATTTGGCATCTATGGTTATTCATTGCCTTTCCTGCATATAAGGAAAATATGCTTCAATTTTCCATTTTTATAAAATGTTTATTTTAGAGGGTATTTTTGACCGCATTCCGGCAATTTCCTCTATATTATGTGCAGTATCGCGCCATCAGAAAAAGGTTCTCGCACTGGTGCTGGCGTTCGCATGCGCGTTCACCATGTTTGCCGGTGCGGCGTTCACGGATGAGGCCGATATAAAGGCCAAGGATGCCGTGAACATGCTGACGGCGCTGGGCGTTATCGAGGGCGACCCCGATGGCTCCTTCCGTCCGGACGCAACCGTTACCCGTGCGGAAATGGCGAAGATGATCTTCGTTGTCCGCAACAACTCCATTGATGATTCGGCCTACGCGAACAACTCTTCGAAGATGACCGACATCAACAGCCACTGGGCCAAGGGCTACATCAAGTTCTGCGAGTCCCAGGGCATCATCGCCGGCTACGGCGACAACACCTTCAAGCCCGACGCGACCGTAACCGGCGTGGAAGCTGCGAAGATGCTGCTCGTTCTGACCGGTTATGACGCAAACAAGGCTGGTCTGGTAGGCCACAACTGGTCCACCAACACCCTGAAGTATGCTGGCTCCGCCGGCCTGCTGGACGACGTCAACTCCGGCCTGGAGCAGGGCCTGCCGCGTCAGTACGCCGCGCAGATGATCTACAACACGCTGGAAGCCAACCGCGTGAAGTGGTCCGACGATTCCCAGTCCTTTGACGACGTCCTCAACGGCGGCATCAAGGAGACTGTCGGCTCCGCTTACATGGGCCTGTCCTACGACGTAGGCACCATGACCGAGATGAGCAAGGACTCCCTGACCATCAAGATCGACGGCAGCTATGATTCCGACAACTACCACCAGTCCAAGGATTACAAGACCGTTTCCTTCACCAAGGTAGGCTCGGATTACTCCAAGCTGCTCGGCCAGAAGGTCAAGGTCATGTTCAAGGACGGCAAGACCAACAACGTCCTCGGCATCTACGCGATCTCTGACAACACCTCCTACACGGTTGCTGCAAACGGCACCGAGAAGGACGGCGACAAGGTCAAGTTCGGCGGCTCCTCCTACTCTGTTGAGTTCTACGGCGACGCGGACAACAAGACCATCTACGACTCCAACAAGGGCGACGCGATCGCTACCTACATCGACGGCCAGGTTGCTGAAGGCACCACGCTCGACGAGCTGGACAACAACAAGCTGAACCCGAACATGTACACGTTCGTCGATACCGACGGCAACGGCAAGATTGATACCCTGAACGTTACCACCTACAACGTTGCCAAGGTATCCTACGCTTCTTCCGACAAGATCATTGCCAGCGGCAAGACCTACAAGACCGCGGATGAGAACATCGCGGACGGTATCGCCAAGGACGACTGGGTCGTTATCACCGAGAACCTGTACAACGACAACAAGGATATTGTTAAGGCTGACATGTCCACCGGCACCCTGAACGGCCTGCGCGACAACCAGTCTGCTAACATCTTCTTTGACGGCGGCGACGTTTCCACGAGCAAGGTAACCTACAACGAGTACCGCGTGGGCGACGACTGGTTCAAGGGCGCTGCGAAGGTTCAGTCCACCGCAAGCGAATCCGACCTGAACACCGTTAAGGCTGGCAACGAGGTAGAGTATGTTGTTGTCAACAACATCATGTTCTATGTCAAGCGCGTTTCCGGCAAGGCGGACGGTAAGGTTGACGAAGTTGCGATGATCGTCAACAAGGGCACCACTGGCATCGACAACGAAGTCAAGCTGGCGTTCTTCGACGGCACCACCAAGACGGTTGAGGTCGACAGCGACAGCACGATCAAGTGGGATAACCTGAAGACCGGCACCGTTTACGGCTACGACGTATCCGGCGACGAGTACAGCTTCGAGGCCCTGAAGGATGGCGTTGCTGACAGCAAGTACGAGGAGTACTACGGCGACATGACCTACATGGGCTCGCAGCAGACCTCCGGCACGAACGCATTCAACTCTCTGGGCAAGTACACCATTGACGACGACGCAGAAGTCCTGCTGTTCCTGCCGAAGCGCACCACCAACATTGGCGACGATGCTTCCGGCAACGATTCCAAGAAGATCTCCGGCAAGCAGTTCAAGGCTCTGGCTAACGGCAAGATCATTAACTCTTCTGAGATCTATGGCTTCTACGGCAGCATGAGCGGCATTGACCGCGTCGGCGCTATGGCTGTTGCAGTCAACAGCCTGGACGGCATCGTCAAGACCTGGAGCAACTACGGCTACATTGTTACCAAGCCCTACAAGGTAGACAACAGCACGATCGAGTACACCTTCTGGAACGGTTCTGAGAATGTAACGGTTCAGGAGGACAAGAACAGCACTTCCGACCGCGCGAAGGGCACCGTTATCGGCTACGATACGCTCACCGAGAAGGACGGCGTAAAGGTAATTGACGACGTGGATCATCTGACCGCTTCTGACATTACGTTCACTGCTGTAACCAGCGTAAACGACAAGAAGGATACCGCGATCTTTGCGAAGGATCCGGTCGGCGCAAACGGCAACCATGAGCTGGACAAGGTAAGCAGTAGCGACGTATTCTACATCGACACCGATGCTGACAAGGATCTGGAGATCGGCGTAGAGGACGGCGAGATCAAGGAAGCGCAGAAGGTTGACGGCGACTACCTGGCGAACGCTCTGGTAATCGGCAACGACGACGAGATCGAGCTGCTGATCATCGATCAGGGCGAGTATCTGGACAACGACGTTTACACGGTTGACACCACCGGTGGCGTTGTTGACGGCGAGGATGCGAACGCTTCTGACGTCAAGATCGGCTCCATCAATGACGTGGCAGTTGGCGAGTCCGTTGATATGGACGTGACCGTTACGACCAAGAACATCAACAAGGGCACCTCTGTCCGCGTTTCCCTGAGCAACGCTGACGGCCTGACCGCTTCGGCTACCGATATCGACAGCGACGGCGAGTCCGTTGTGACCATCAAGGGCACCCCGAAGAAGGAAGGCACCGCTACGCTGAAGGTAACGGTTGACGGCAAGACTGTTGACAGGAACTTCACCATCAACAAGGAAGCGAGCAACGTTGTCCTGAAGACCAGCTACGACACCACGGCCGACGCTACTTTCGGCAGCGTTACGACCTACACCGGTACGGTTGGCTACCAGAACGCCTGGATGCTCACCCCGGACGTAAAGGTTGTTGACGGTCAGGGCACTGACAAGTCTGCTGACTTCACTGTGACCAAGAGCAACCTCTCTCTGATCACTGACAACAACGCTGCGGCGAAGACCTTTACGGTAGCGACCAAGGCCACCACCAAGGTTGGCGATTACAAGATCGTTGTTACCCTGGGCGATCAGAAGACCGAGCAGGCGATCAAGGTTGTTACTGCTACTCCGGATGTAAAGCTGAACCTGAACAAGCCGACTGACAGCAACCCGCTGTCTGGTGTATCGTTCTCTAACAATAGCGGCACAGGCTATGATGTCGGTGCCACTACCTGGGAGAAGAGCGATGATGGCCAGAGCGGCTGGGCGTCTGACAATGGCAACGCAGCAACTGGCAAGTGGTATCGCGCTACCGCTACTCTGACTGCGAAGGAAGGCTACAGCTTCACTGGTTTCTCTGCATCTGTAACGATCAGTGATTATAATGTAGTAGTCACTCCGTCTCAGGATGGTACGACCGCTACTGTAGTTGCTACTCTGACCGCTGCCCTGTAAGGCAATAAAAAAACCCCTCTCGAATGAGAGGGGTTTTCCCTTTTTACAGCCCAAAGGCGATGTAACCGTAGGTTTTTCCGGATTCGTTGGGGTTGTTGCTGCGGTTGATGCTCATACTGTCCGATTCGGAGACGCGGAAGCCGTTTTCCGTCAGGTGGGACTCGGAAAGTTCCGGAGGGGAGCCACCGCAGAGCCTGTGACATACCGTTATCGTTTCCAGCATTTCAAAATTGCCTATCGTTGGCGCAAGTATGACCAGATACGGCTTAAAACCAAGGGAAATCAACCGGTTTTCCGTCCCGTCGCCGGTATAGGTGCCGTAAATGACCTGCGCCCTTTTTGGCATCGCCTGTTCCAGGCTGCTGACACGGTTTTTCAGCGCGGTGGTTTCACTGGTCAGCGCGGCCTGGGTCGCTTTCGCGTCCAGCTCGGCGGAAAGCTCCTCTGAGAGCATCTCCCGATCGATCGTGTCCCCGAACGTGTCCACCACGATGCCCTCCACACGCGCCTCCAGCCG
>NZ_JAOQJE010000008.1:98839-129970 GCF_025567315.1 Agathobaculum ammoniilyticum | reverse complement strand
AGCGCATTTTACCATCTGGCCGCTTTGGGTATGCCCTTTTTCTTTTCATCATTTTCTCCATTCCCCCTATTGACTTTTTATTTGCAGACTTTGCAGATGTCTTTTTTGTCATACCCATTTTTATTTGCTGTTTCTTTTAATTCCCTCTTAACAATGCTTTACAGGTTTTATTTGCAGACTTTCGGTTGCCTTGCTGACTTTGGCGTTAGTCCTGTTCCCGACAGATGAAAACGTGTCGGAAACATAAATCAGGGATGTAAATGACCGCCCTATTTTGCGGGCGGCGATTGAGGCAAAGGCCGATGTACTCCTTACCGGCGATAAAGTTTTTTTAGGATCTGGCGTAAAAATCCGGCGATTATGACACCGGCAGAATTTTTGAAATATTGTCTTGTTGAAAAGGCAGCGGGCCAGATAAAAAAACCGCGGCCCGCTGTGTTTACATCTGCTGAATCTCATTTTCAGCGTACGCTTGATTTTATCGCAGTAACCGTCAGGTAATCGGACGGATTGATAAATAGTGGAGGGAGTACGATAATGTCCCCATGACATACGTCAGTGACGACAGTGATGGGAAAGTGGGGACATTATGACGGTGAGGGAGGCAAAAGCCGAGGCCAACATGAACAGGTGGCAGTAATCATCACTGAATAAAGGCAAAGCGTGCAGAGTATAGTGGAATTCTGCACAGGACGGCAAATCACAACCGGCCTGTTCTACAGGTCGCAGAGAAAAGTTTTGAACCGGCTGATAGGAAGCCAAACGGGTTCAAACGAGGGGCGGTGGATTTGCTTTGCAGAATTGCCGCCGGTAGAAGCCTTTCCGATGCCGCAGTTGTCGTCAGCATCAGAACCACAAACGGAGATATCAAAAGAGGCGGTTGCCACGCTCCGCATAAGAGGTACTGAAATAGAGATTTACGCAAGAGCGGATGCAGTTTTAGTAGAGACGTTGTGCAGGGGGGATTCATGCTCAGTGACTTCAATGGAGCTATACCTTGCAGTTGGATATACGGATCTGCGAAAAGGGATTGACGGGCGGGCGGCTCTGGTGCAGCAGCAATTCGAACTTGATCCATTCACCAATACGCTGTTCCTTTTTTGTGGCCGGCGCAGAGACCGCATGAAAGCCTTCTATTTGGGAAAAGACGGCGTCTTACTCCTCTACAAACGTCTGGAGGAAGATGCTTCCATTGGCCAAGAAGCGGGAATATGGGTACACTATCGAACTCGCCACACTATTTATCAATCCGTTTATCAATCCGTCCGATTACTTGACGGTTACCAGAAACGTTTTTGTTCGGTCTTAGTAAACCTTCTTGTTGGATTCTTCTCTGGTCTTGCCGCCCGAACGTAGCCATGCCTCGTCAATCGGGTCGATGACATCCACCTCGGTCGTCAGGAATACCGACGCCATGGAAGCAGCGTTCTTCAGCGCCAGCTTTGTCACCTTGGCCGGATCAACAATGCCTACCTCTGCCATGCGGACAAACTCTCCGGTGATGACATCCAAGCCAACGCCATTTCCCTGCTTTACTGCTTCCGAGGCAACCACGCCGCTGTCAAATCCGGCATTCTGCGCAATCTGGCGCATGGGTTCCTCTAACGCCTCCATCACAACCTGTGCGCCGGAAAGCTCATCGCCGGTAAGCTGCTGCGCATACTTGCGCACCGCAGGAATCGCATTACAGAACGCAACACCTCCACCGGCAACAATACCCTCCGCAAGCGCGGCGCGGACAGCATTGAGAGCATCCTCAACGCGCGCCTTCTTTTCTTTCAGTTCGAGTTCGGATGCCGCGCCGACACGAATGACAGCAACGCCGCCTGCCAGCTTGCCGAGACGCTCCCGCGCACGATCCACTGCAAATTCATCTTTCGCCTCAGCCAGCATACGGCGGAGCTTTTCTATCTCCTCCGCAATCGCTGCCTTGTCGCCTGCACCGCCGACGATAATGGTCCGGTCCTTGCGGACAGTGACCTTCTCCGCCTCGCCAAGCATATCTACCGTCGCCTTTTTCAGATCATATCCGGTCTCTTCGCGAACGACGGTCGCGCCCGTGAGCAGAGCCAACTCATCCACCAGCGCCTTTTTGCGCTCCCCCACGCCAGGCGCACGCACCGCAACCGAGTCAATTGCACCCTGTAGCTTATTGATCACCAAAGCCTTAAGCGCTTCACCTTCCACATCCTCTGCAACAATCAGCAGCTTTCTGCCGCACTGCGCGACCTTGTCCAAAATTGGGATAATATCACCCAAACTGCTGATTTTCTTATCCGTAAACAAGATATAGGGATGCTCCAGCATAGCCTCCATCTTTTCCGTATCAGTAACCATGTACTCTGAAAGGTATCCCTTGTCAAACTGGCTGCCCTTCACAATCTCAAAGGAGGTATCCATAGTCTGCGAATCTTCAATGGTAATGACGCCATCCTGACCCACCTGATCCATGATCTCTCCCAGAATCTCTCCAGTCTGGCGGTCCGCACCGGAGATCGAAGCGACCTGCACAATATCCTCCTTGCCCTTCGGCAAGTATGCGCTTTCGCCGATCGACTGCACAGCCGCATTCACTGCACCCTGAATGCCCCGGCGAAGCCCCATCGGGTTCACGCCGGCCGCCATATTGCGAGTGCCTCCGCGGATAATCGCCTGCGTCAGCAGCATCGCAGTCGAGGTACCATCGCCGACGGCCTCGTTGGTCTTTTCTGCAACCTGCTTGAGCATCTGCGCGCCAAGATTTTCCGTGATATCGGCCAGTTCGAAGTCCTTGACAACGGCCGATCCCTCGTTTGTAACGAAAACCCTGTCACCGAAGCCGGCGACCATAACATTGCGCCCCTTGGGGCCGATGGTAGTTTTTACTGCGTCTGCCAGCTGATTCATGCCCGCTTGCAGACGCTTTCTAGCTTGATCGCCATAATATAAATCTCTTGCCATGTTGTGTTTACATCTCCCTGACTGCTTTCGCACAGATAGGCATGCGGAAAACACCGCATGCCTATTGTACTTACAAAGTATTTAGGAAAGGATTAAACCTTCTTTTCTATTATCTCACACTCGCTCGCTTCTTGCAAGGCCCCTCGCACATTAGCGTTTTCTTCAATCGTTCCCTCTCTGTCCTCTGCTTCCTTGATCGCTATGATCTCCGCATGGAGACCGCTGCGCTCGTCTTCCTTCAGCCACTTTAACAGGCCAAGCATCATACCGGCCAGAATCAGGAGGAATGGGGCGGAAATGATAATCGCAATGTACTTGATCGAGTCGAACGAAGCACCAACCAGCAGTACAGACATCGGGATGATCGCCAGCAGCACACAGAAGAAGATGCGAAGCGCCATCTTCGGCGTACCGCGCTTGGTTACGGTTTCCGCCAAAGCCAGAGAAGCGGAGTCCATGGACGGCGCGACGAAACCGACGATCAGCACCAAAATCAGGAACGGTAGAAGTGTCGAGCCCAGCGGCAGAGCCTTCAAAATCTCATAAATCGCTGCATCACCAATACCGCTTGCAACCAGGCCGGTTACGTCAACCATACCCTGGGTATGTGCATAAATCGAGAAGCTGCCGTCGATGCCGAAGATGCACATGCCGCCGAAGGACATGATAAAAATGGTGTAGATTGCAATCTCACGGATGGTTCTGCCTTTGGAAACCTTCGCAATGAAGATACCCATCATTGCAACATAGTTCAGGTAGAAAGCAACGAAGTAAATCGTCCAGCTTTCTGCAAAGCCTGTATTCGCGATCGGGTCGGTGAACAGCGCCATACGCGGCAGATCCTGAATCAGATAGCCCAGAGAGTTGACGATATTCTTGAAGATGAACGTCGTTGGCCCCATAAACAGTACATACAGCAGGAAGAAGATACACACGACAGAAGCGATATTACTGATCGTCTGCATACCCTTCTTCGTGCCGAGGAAAGAGGTAAACGTATAAACCAGCGCGATGAATACGATAACGCCAATCTGAACAGCCGGCGTCGCCTCGATACCCCAGAGCGTATTCAGGCCAGAAGTTGCCAGCGGTACACCAAGACCCAGCGAAGAGCTGAGCGCACCCAGAATGCCAAAGATGACCAGAAAGTCGATCACTTTGCCGATGATAGACTTCCCCTTGACCTTTTTGCCCAGCATTGCGCAGCATACCGCGCTCGTCTGGAAAGAAGGGAGTTTTCTGACATACACACCGTAAGCGATCGCCACGCCGGCAATCGTATACAGGGACTGGTTGACAAAGCCCCAGTGGAAGAACTGGTACGCCAGCGAGGACTCGAGCGCTTCCAGGCTTTGCGGCTCCATGCCAAGGCCGGGTGCCTGGTAGTAACTCGCCCATTCTACGAACGACCAGTACAGTGCAGCAGACGCCAGAGACGCCAGCAGCATCATAGCAAAATAGCTAAAGTTCGAGTATTCCGGCTTGCAGTTACCCAAGCGGATCTTGCCATATTTGCCAAAGCCCAGATAAAGGGATACCAGAAAAGAAATAAACGCAACCAGCAGGAAAAACGGCCCCAGCGCATCTATCATGACATTAAAGAAGTTCATGATCGTGTTGAGTGTTCCTTCCGCATTCACAACCATACAGATGATAAATGCAACCAGTATGGCTACGCTAACAATAATCAAGCCTACTTCTACATCAGCGTTTTTATTCTTTTTGGAGTCATTACCCATCTTCCTATTTCGCCTCCTCATAACGGTGGTAGGTTTTACGAGCTCAAAAGCGCTCTCATCAAGTCAGTAATCGGGCGGCTGGTGCGGTTTTCCACATCATAGCCTACATATACCGACTCACACAGGAGGATCAGGTCATCCTCACCTTGATGATAGATCTCAAACTGTATGGTAAAGCTTTTCTTGCCGATTTTGATCTTGCTGATACCAACTTCAAGCATGTCGCCCGCATATGCGCTGGAAACAAATTCATAGGTAGACTTTTTATGACATACCTCAGAGTCATGCTTTTCTGCCAGTTCTCGGTAGGAGTATCCCTTGGAACGGAGGAATTCCTCAAACGCCAAGTCGGTATATGCAACATAATTACCGTTGTAAACAATGCCCTGCTGGTCTACCTCGCCGTAGCGAACACGAAACGGAGGGCAAAAGTAAAAGCAATCACGCCTCATTATGGCTCTCCTCGCTTTTTTCTGTATTCTCTGGATCTGTTCAGGCGTTTTACTGCCGCACGCAGCGCGGCAGCAGAATTAGCCGAACGCTTACGGACCTTGTGTTTCAATGCACCTGGAGCGCAGACATCCACACAATAGCCGCAGTTAATACACGTCAAAAACGCTTTTCCAACCGCATGCGGATAGCCCTCTTCATCCACGCCGATGACACGCATCGGACAGATATCCACACAGGCATTGCATTTTACGCATTTTTCCTTGTCCGGAGAAATCAGTTCAACAGCTTCCACAACAAAATCCCCTTCAAAACAGAATCCATCCAACGTTCAATGTCCTTGTATACACCAAGCCATGAATATCAGATGGATCGTTTTACCTTTGATAGATCATCAACCTGCCTGGTGTATTGCACCCTCTGCGAGCAACTTGTCGATCCTCTCCTGATCATAGCCAAGGCTGTTCAAGATTTCGATGCTGTTCGCACCAGGGAATCCGGCCGTCGAAGCGTCCGGATCTACCGGAGTCTCGCTGAAGAGGATAGGCGTATTGGTCACAGTGTATTCCCCTACGCCAAGCTGATTGATCTGGGTAATTACATTCAGTGCTTTTGTTTGCGGGTTATTGTCAAACTCCTGAAGCGACTGCACCGCAGCAGCGGGTACGCCAGCCTCATGGAGTTTGTTTTCAACATCATATCTTCCCATTGCACCTGTTGCTTTTTCCAGTTCCACGATCAGCGCATCTCTGTTCTGCACACGCAGTTCGTTATTGCAGAACCTCGGATCCGCCGCCAGATCATCCACCCCAAGCGTATAGCAGAGGGTTTTCCACTCCCCCTCGCTGCTCACGGCAATGACAACATTGCCGTCCTTGGCAGCGAATTCGCCATAGGGCGCATACCAGACATAATGGTTGCCGGACTTTTCGGTGAACTTGCCGGTCGCCGAATGCTCTAGGACAGGAGCTTCACACATATAAAACGCACAATCGAGCATTGCGATGTCAACGCGAAGCCCCTTGCCGGTCTTCTGCTTATACAGCAACGCCATCGACAGGCCTCGCATCATCTGCAACCCCGCCCATGTATCGCACATGGAAAAACCAGGCTTAATAGGGGCATCGCCCGCCTGACCACTCTGCGCAACCAGACCGCTTCGGGCAGCAGCGATAATATCCATACACGGCAGGTGGGACAACGGACCATATGTACCGAATCCAGAAATAGATCCGTAAATCAGACTGGGATTGACTTCCACCATCTTGTCATAGCCGAGCCCCAGCTTTTCCAACGTGCCTGCCTTGAAGTTCTCAATGACAATATCTACCTGCGCAACCAGATCAAGGACAACCTTCTTGCCCTCTTCCGAACGCATATCAATTGCAATTCCCTTTTTGCCGCGATTATATTGACAGAAATATAGGCTGATGTCGTTGACATACGGGCCGTATTCACGGGAAATATCGCCGTTTCCGGGCCGCTCTACCTTGATTACGTCTGCTCCCATGTCTGCCAGCATCATGCCACAGAACGGTGCAGATAGAACTTGAGAAAAATCAAGAACTTTAATTCCTTTGAGAGGTCCCTTCTTCATTTTTCACTCCCCCAAACTCATGATCTCAGGCTTATCCAATACTACCGTTCAAATGACGCCTTCTCTATGCAGATTTTCCATCGCCGCGGCATCAATTCCAAGGGAGGTATAGACCTGCTCATTCTGCGCACCGATTTCGGGCGCCGCAGACAGCGGCTCCTCTTCCTCTCCGCAGAACTTGACCGGCTTGCCCGGCATCTCAAGTTCGCCAAGGTCGGTATCATTCACAGAAACAATCATGTTTCTTACACGCAACTGCGGCTGCTGCAGTGCTTCTTTGGTGGTACTGCACATCGTACCCGGGATAAGTGCCTGATCGCAGATATCGGCAATTTCCTGCATCGTGTAACCCGAGAATAGATCCTCCAGTTTAACACGCAGATCACCGAAATAGTGGTAACCCCTCACCAGATTGGAACAGTATTTTTCATCTTCTGTCCATTCCTTCGGACAGTTGAATGCATTACAGAACTTTTCCCACTGAGCGTCGGACGAAATCCCCATCGCCACATAGCCGTCCTTACATTTCAGGATGTCATAAGGGTTGATCAGCGGGTGTGCATTACCGGTACGCATCGGATCCTCATGCTCCGCGCCGTAGGTGATAACCTTATCTTCAGTGATGGCAACAGCCGAGCCACAAAGTGTCGTTTCCACTACCTGCCCCTCGCCGGTTTCTCTGGCATGATAAACCGCCAAGCACACAGCAGAGGAAAGGAAGCTAGCCGCGTAGTGCTCCGATATCGCAAAGCCAATGCGGGTGGGTGGTTTTTCCGGAAAACCAGTAAAATGCATCACGCCGCTCTTCGCCTGCGCAATCAGATCTAACTGCGGGGTATCCGCTTCGTCGCCTGTGGAACCGTATGCGGAAATGCGTCCGTATACAAGAGATGGTTTGATGACTGATAACACATCATATCCGAGCCCAAGCTCTTCCATTGTTTTGGGCGGGAAATTTTCCAGAACAACATCGGCCGTAGCCACCAGCTTTTTGAAAATCTCCTTCCCTTCCGGATGCCGCAGATCGAGCGTTATGCTCTTCTTTCCGCGGTCACGAAAGGCATGATGAACACTGGCACCATTTTTTAATGGTGCCAGTGTTCTCAGCGGGTCTCCACTGGGAGACTCCACCTTAATCACCTCTGCTCCGTAATCAGCCAATTCCATCCCGCAGTAACCGGAAAGTGTCATCAGGTCAAGAACTCTTATTCCTTCTAAAGGGAACATAGCAACCTCCTAATTACTGTAAGAAGCAAGCCTCACGGAAAATATTACTCCTCGTAAGCCCAGCCAGTATAGAGCTCGATGCCGCGCTTCTTAATCTGGCCACCAATGACGTTGCGCTGGATCTCGGAAGTGCCTTCCCAGATACGGTCAACGCGCTGGTCACGCCACAGACGCTCGACAGCATTCTCGCGCATGTAGCCGCGGCCACCCAAAATCTGAACGCCCTTGTCGGTTACACGGTTTACCATCTCGGAACACCACAGTTTGATCGCAGATGCACGGGCATGCTTCAGTTTGCGATCCATATCGCCCGAAATTTCCCAGCATACACGATAAAGCAGGCTCTTGGCCGCCATGATGTCCATGGTCATGTCAACCAGCATATGCTCGATGACCTGATAATCGCGGATGACGCGGTCGCCCTGTACACGGTTCGCAGCGAAGTCGTTGGCTTCCTTCAAAACACGCTCAGCGCCGCCTACACAGCGAGCCGCAATACCCAGACGTGCTTCCACAAACCAATCCTTGGTCATGTTAAAGCCTTCGCCAATTCCCTTCAGGATTTTGGACTCATCTACAACTACATCCTCGAACAGGAATTCCGGATGCTTGAATGCAAAGTGGTGGGTGAACTCAGGGGTGCGCTTAATGCTTACGCCCGGGGTGTCCTTCTCTACGAAGAATACGGTCGCCTTGTTCGGGTCGCCGTCGATGTGGGTGTGAACCAGCAGGTAGTCAGCGATGTTACCAACGGTCACGTACCACTTCTCGCCGTTGATCTTGTAGCCACCGTCACACTTAACAGCGGTGGTCTGGCACATGGTCGGGTCAGAACCAGCGTCCGCCTCCGTGATTGCATATGCATCGCGGCGCTTGCACTGACAGGTCGGGATCAGGTACTCTTCGATCTGCTCCTTGGTGCCGAACTTCATCGGGAAAGACGGCTGCGGAACAGCGTCCCAGATAGCGCCGGTGGACATACCAAGCTGCTCACTGATCAGAGCCTGCTCAAACAAGGTGTAGCCGGTGCCTCCGTGCTCTTTGGAATGGTTGGTAGCGTTGAACCCCCACTCCATTACCTGCCCGTTAATGTACTTATGGCTCTCAGGACTCAGACCGTTGTTCTCCTCAACTTCCATCTCGTACGGGAACAGGACCTGCTCAGTAAACTCTCTTGCCTTTTCCTGCAGCGCGCGATGCTCTTTGCTCAGTTTGAAATCCATAAATATGCTTCCTTTCTGAAATGAAATCAATTCGTCCGAATTCGGTTTATCCGTGTTTTGTTCGTCCGCTCTCGGATGATTCTATTATAAAATATTCCAAAAAAAAATCAAGTGCTTCCTCAATCTTTTATGCAATTTGTATGTTTGAACAAAAATACATACCCTAATTTGTGCATTAGTAAATGTCATTCTGCACTTTCTATTTTTTCTAGATTTTTTTACATGCCGCCCTGTGCAAAAACAGCGTAATTATACGCAGTCTGAAAGGTTACGGCGCTCCCACTTCACTTCCGATTTCTAGCCTTTTTTCATGTCAAAGTATAAAACTATTGACGGTCTTCGGCAAATATGTTATTCTAACATACATATGCTGAGAAGAGGTGATGGTAAGTGGACGAGCGGGAGAGTAATCTGTTCGACAGGTTTTATAAAAGCTGGCGCGGGATAGAGGTCGCGTATGAAAAGATTGCGTCAGACTGTGGCGTTACCACCAACGTCATGTATATTCTTACACTACTGTACAAAAATTGCGAACCGATGACACAAAACGAGCTGAGCAAGGAACTGCATTTATCCAAGCAGACTGTGACCAGTGTGGTGGATAGTCTGGAAAAACGCGGCTGGGTCACCCGTAGCATTGACCCCAACGACCGACGCAACCGAATCGTAACCCTCACGGAAAGCGGCCGAGAAACTGGGCGCCATATTGGCAGAACAATGCGTCGTGCCGAATTCTCTGCGTTCGAAATGCTTCCGGACGAGGAGAAGCTCAGTCTGGTCAACAGTATGGAAAAGCTGTGGGATGGGTTTGCACACCTTTGGGCATAGGATGCGGTATTCACGCCATTTTCTATCGGCACGATGAAGTGCCTGTTCATTATTTGCTCCTTATTGGAAGAGCAAGGATAAACAACTTTTACATCCAGTGGATCTTTTTTCCATTGGATGTTTTTCATTTTTATGCATTCGATGCTTATTCAGCAAAAGCCGGCTCATAGAGCTTGGGATGCATGGAAAATCCCCTTTCCGCATGACATCCTGAATTCCTTTATAAGTATAGCGCAGTCTTACTTCTGAGCGTTTTCTTTCTTCTCTAACTCGCTCAATCTTAGCAAAGTATCCTCTATTTCCGCCAGACACAGCTTATGTTTGAGCTGCTCAATTTCGATTTGCGCCCACTCCAGTTCAGTGCAGGGAAGTTGGTCTTTCTTGCGGCAACCGCGCCGATCCTCCAAGCCAGCTTCTCCATTTGCTCAAAGGAAAGCGTCCTACTACGCACCTGCTGGCAAATCACCCGGCACTTTAACGCCATCTCGCCGTAGTTCATCCCGCTTTTAATCCCGCATATCACAAAATTTACTGAAAATGGCTTGTCCCGTTGTTTTTTTGCCTCATTTTGTTCTTATAGGATCGCAGGTATAGAAACCCCACCATACGCAAAAGCATAGATTTTATGCGAGTCTGCGACCTGTTTGTACTTTCGGGATTGCAACAGAGGAGAAACCCATCCCTACTTCCGCAGTCACTGTTACAGATGAGACGCAGGTTCTTCCCAACCGTGCGCTCTATATATGGCACCATCAAGGCGATCGCCAAAGATACGGATGGATCTATCACTCGTCTGCACATGATCTCGGATCGCTATGGCGAGTTATCATGAATATCACGGAGCAAACCGCGTGGAACGCCAGAGGAAACCATACGTCTGGTGATCCCGCTAAGTTGCAGGAGGAGCAGAGCCTTTATGTGTTCACAGCGCCGTGGAGACCCGTTCTCTGTCGTCCCAATCTGCTGCCCGTGGTCTGGGATATCCCCATAGACACCGGTGCTGCCTAACTCCACAAGGCGGAGGACATTTCTTTAAGATTACTATCGATAATGGTGGGTCGCACACCTTAGCCGATAAGGACACTGCACTGTCTGTCCATGGATCGGATGAGACTATTGCGTTGGAGAATATTCAGGCAGGTGACCAGATGATAGCTTGGTATGAAGGCTATGCCGCCGCCTATCCTGCGCACCCCCACGGCGAACTGGTTCAGATGATATATGCGCAGGCTGGTAAGCCTGTTGTGAACTTTGCCATGGATTACGCTGATGTCATACCGGACGTGGCGTATGCTGATTCCATTCGCTGGTCCTCCAGCGAGAATCCGGTCAGCGGATACGAAAACGGCATGTTTGGCATACAGGACACTGTGACCAGAGAACAACTGGTGGCAATCCTCTGGCGCTATGCCGACACCTCTATACTGGCGGATTATCCCGACCTGAGTTAGCCCATTGACGCGGACAAGATTTCCCGCTTCGCCCAGCCCGCGGTTGCTTGGGCTCATCAGAAGGAGGATATCACAGCCGTGGATGATGTCCTAGTGTCTCAGGATAGCGTTATCCACGACTTGGCCGAAACCGTTCTGACCGCTCTTGCCCAACAGTGGTCCAACCCTTTTTCACTCAGCTTATAAATCATCAAACAGGCATCTATGCACTACCACGTCTGAATGCCTGTTTGTAATGATATTCATGGGAAAGCGGCTCTACTCTGTGAGTTTATTTAAAAACGCGCTCAGTCTATACTCATCCAAGAGCGCCATAGAATACCAAATGGGATAGAAAGCGAAATCCATCCTATCATATGCCCAGACTACTATCCGACTATCGGAAAACCAAGATATGCAGACTGTCTGGTAAACTTCAAGACGGAAAAGTCCTCTTACAAGACCCAGCACAGCATTGAAAACAGGTGATTGTTGAAAGCCACCATGAGCCGATTATCAACAAGGAAACACGGAAACGGGTGCAAAAACTTCGCAATCAGCGAAACGCCCCAACTGCTATGATGAAGTGGTGCTGCTCTCTGGGATTTTGTTTTGCGCCGACCGCGGTCATGGGATGTATCAGCAGAGATACCAGACGGGCAAGCGGCAGCAGGATTGCTACACCTGCGAGAGTTACAAGAATCAGACAGGGGACTACACCGCCCATTTTATCCGTACCGACCTATTGACCGCGGGCATCCTCTCCAATCTCCGGCAAGTAACGGAATATACCGCCAAGCACAAGAGCTGTTTTGTGAAGCTACTTTATCCAGCAGAACGAAATCGGCAGCAAGAGAAAGGCCACAGCCGCCACCAAGCAGCTTGAACCGGCGTAGGAACACACGTTTACATACCTTCCCATAGAAGCAGGGCTTTCACTTCGGGCAGGAAGAAGATGTGCCCGGCAAGCTGGTAAAATTCCGCTTCCCCATGCCCCCCGACCTCTGGGACAATGCTCTCCACGGTGGCTCCTCTGGTAATAAGGCGATGGACGTGTTTCTGCCGCTCGCCTTTTTCATAATACTGCTTGCGCTGTTCCAGCCGCTTAGCCCGGTGCTGGTATTGCTGCAATTTGGCTTCATTTTCGGCGTACTCCCGCCTAAGCTCGTCTAACTCTTTGCCCATGGTGGTTGACCTCCTTTAGCTGAAAATGGGTAAAACAATGACCGTTCTCTGGGGCGTTCACGGTGAGCGGTTAGGGTGTCGGTTTTGGTTTTCAGACCCGCCGAACCGATGTAGCCGCGTAAGCGGGTGTATCGGTTCGGCGGGTCTGAAAACCAAAACCGACACCCTAACCGCTCACCGTGAACGCCCCAGAGAACGGTCATTGTTTTACCCATTTTCAGCTAAAGGAGGTCAACCACCATGGGCNATCGGTTCGGCGGGTGCGCAGGGTAAGCGGCGTAAGCCGCGCAAGGGGTGCAGCTCCTTGGACGGAGCGTAGCGACGCATAGGCGGCAGGGTTGTCTCCATCTGCAATCCACCGCTTTGCCTCGCAGAGCGCACTTCTATTCTGTACATGGCCGTTAGGCTATGTATAGAAGTGTGCCTTTCTTCCAGAGGGGCAGTTTATGGGCGGCGGCTCTGGAAGTGATTATGGCCGTTCACGGCCTTTGTCTTGCCCTTCAAAATGGCCGTTTCCGGCAAATACTTTTTCCATACGCTGACGGGTGCTGTCCTGATGGAACAGCAGCTTCAAGAATAAACTGACCTGTTCATCCGTGACAGCTTCCGTGTTGGGAATGTAGCTTTCCAGCATGGCGGCTCTGGTGCAAACCCGGTGCGTCCGTTCCTTCCGGGTGAACTTCTTTCTCTGGTGTTCCAGTATCTTTTCTTCGTGCTGCGCCCTCCGCAGCCTTGCTTCGGTTTTCTCTATCTCTTGATTGAGTTTTTCCAACTTTTCATTCATAGACGACTGTCCCCCTTGTTTGGGATAAGCACATATATCTCGTTGGGTTCTCCAAATCCCTGACGTACCCGCCGTATCAGTCCGGCCTCCTCCAATTCATTCAGGGAACGCTTCACGGTCATGGCGCTGCGGGCAAGTGCCGCCGCAGCTCCACAATGGGGAAATGGATAAATAAAATCCCGTTGGCATCCTCTATGCCGGATAAGAAAATCATATCCAACATCCGGGCGTACATGACTTTGGCGGTGCTGCTGATCGGGAGCTGCAGCATGGCTCTCAGCAGCAGCATACAGGGCAGCAGGGCAGTGTCTACGGTCATAAACTCAACTTCCATTCAATCGGTAGCCTCCTTTGCTTTTCGTTTTGGGCCGTTTGGAAAGATAATAGGGCAGTCCAAAATGACTGCCCTGAAACTCTGCTTACAAGCGCGTTGGCATTTCCGGCAAAGGTCGTTGTAGGCTCTGCGCTCCTGGTCATTGAGGAAGAAAGCAAGTTCCTTCTTCATCTTCTTTGACATTCTCGGCATAGTGCCTCCTTAATGAAAAATCCGCCCATTTCAGCCGCAATAGCTGGGTAGCAGATTCTATTATCGTGTTCCGTGGCGATTTTCGGGGTAAAACTGGCTTTTAAGCCGTCTGGAAATCCCCTGTAGTATTACGGGTAGGGCAGACTATGCTCTATCGGGTTGTTGTGTTTTGGTATCGATTCGATGTTCATTTTCGCCGTTTCTCCCTGATGTCGTTCCTGCCCCCCAGCTCTCATAACGGCGTTTCGCTTCCTTTGGTACGCTCGTTGCGATTAGGGGTTCCTCCATTTCCCCGCCGCAGGTCATGGCGCTACATCACCGGGTAGCCTATCCCATACAAGCCGGTCATTCGATTGGAATAATCCATCGATGAGCTACCTGTATCATAGAATATTTTTGTGACTTGTGCTGTATGTCCACAAAATAGGATTTCTGGAAGAAAAACAGAAATTTCCACGATTACGGAAAGTATGGTATAATCCAGTTAAGCAGTGGGAGAACAGCCGCCTGGAAGGCGTGCGTGTCCATGATAAGAGCGACTACCATACAGGAACGCCTTTGGGAGTTACGCAAGGTTAAAAGCTTAAAGTTGGAAGAACTGGTGGAGCAGACCGGCATTTCAATCTGCCCCCGCCAGCTATGAAGCCAATGACTACAAAGAAATCAACCACAGAAATCTTGTCACGCTGGCAGACTTCTACGGGGTATCTGTTGATTATCTGCTGTGCCGGCCGGAGAACAGGGAGCAGGCTAATATGCCTTTAATGGAATTGCACCTGACGGATGATATGGTGGCGCTGCTGAAAAGCGGACGTATCAACAATCAGCTTCTATGTGAGATTGCTACCAATGATAATTGAGCAGCTTATGATCGACACGGAGATTTACATAAACGGTCACGTCACCGCTACCTTCCGCACCCTTTATGAGTCTTTGAGAGAACAGCGACAACTTATTACCCGTAAATATAAGCAGGCGGAAAATGACTTCTATTCGCAGACGATTCTTGCCGCAGAAGTAAAGAAATAAAATTTCTTCTGCCATGTGACACACAAAACATGGGGCGCCATTCTCCACGACATACGGAAAGCCCATGAGCATGACATTGACACCACGCCGGATTATTCCGCTGCAAAGAAAGTGGCTTTGGAAATCCGTAAAACTATCCAATCCTCTGGGGATTATCTCGAAAAGGTGTGGGCGGTCATTTTCAATATGCACGGACTTGACTTTTACCAACTGCCACCGGATGAACAGAAGATGCTGTAAAAATCTCCCAATACCCCAAACAGCCCCTTCAATTTCCGGCGCAAGAAGAAATGAAAAGCAGCTGTCTACGGATTTCGCGTCCGTTGGCGGCTGCCGTTTTATCTGTATTCAATTTTTATATTAGTGGTATTATTACCATACTTTTTCTGCAATCCGCTTTATAAGGGCTAATTTTTCCCACTGTTCTTCATCTGTTAATTTGTTTCCAATTTCGCAGGAAGCAAAACCACATTGCGGACTTAAACATGGATTTTCGATGGTAATAAACTGAGTTGCCTCGTGAATACGGGCAATAATGGCTTTTTCATCTTAAAGGTCAGGTGATTTAGATTTTATCAATAGTAAGCTTTATCCATGCTCCTGATTTGGTCCCGCACCTCATCTTCCGATATGCCGTCGCATTTGACCACACGCTAAACACGGAAGCCTGCAGCGCGGCCTACAATCACACGGCTTCCCTGGCTGGTAATATGCAGTACAGCTTCCTGCTGTGCCCTGAATGTCATACGCTCTACTGAAATGCTGCAGTTTCCCATCTCCAGGTTAGGCTGTCCCAAGCATAGAGAGTGCAGCAGGCTGTACGGATGTTTTTCATCCATATCCTGAAGGAAGTTAAGAGCCAATCCGCTCTCTTTTGCGACCACAACCAACAGTTTTTTATCATAATAAGGAATACGCAGCTTTTGCGCAATTTTCTTTTCGATCTCACGGCCTCGGCTTCCGAACCACCATCCGACTGTGATAATTATTTTTTCCATAACGTCGCTCTTAAAAGTCTGACTATGTACTTTTTAAGTAGTAATAGAAGAAATCATGCAAAATGTCAAACCCAATAAAAGATGGCTTTTTCAAGATAAAATATATAAGGATTCGCTAACATATCAAATGATATTGCACAATAAAATTTATATATGGTTATCTTGACAACACTTATTTTTACGCATTATAATTAGTCTTGATTTAGACTAATTGAAAGAGGGCAGAGTATGGAAAAGCTCTATCAGCTCAGCGATAGCTATAATGCGATATGGCTTGAAACAAGTCAGTTATATGAAGCATGGGCACGACAGCGGGGAATATCGTTTTATGAGTTGTTGGTGATTCTTTCTATCACTGAGGCGGATGGCAAGGTGCTTCAAAAAGATATATGCCAACGATTTACGATTCCAAAACAAACGGTGAATACTGTTATTAAAACGCTGATACGCAAAGGATGGCTGGAGCTGGAGGTTTCCGAGCAGGATCGCAGAAGCCGGAATCTCTGTCTGACGGCTGAAGGCAGGGAAAACACCGCGCAGATCGTACAGGAACTCCAGAACCATGAAGCTCAGGTTTGGCTCCAGTTAGGGCTGGATCGGGCGGAACATCTGATTGAATACACCGCCCTATACAACCGGTATTTCAGAGAGGTCAGTGACAAAAATGCACGTTCGTAAGGAATTTTTCCGATATGTAATCCCTGCTATGCTAGCATTTGCGCTATCCGGCATCTATGCGATTGCCGATGGCTTTTTTGTTGGAAATGCGCTGGGAGATGGCGCTCTGGCTGCTGTCAACATGGCTTTTCCATTGACGGCTCTCCTTCAAGCAATAGGAACTGGCATCGGCATGGGCGGCGCGATTGAGTACGCAATTAACGCTGGGAACAGAAATGAGAGCAGGGGCAGGCAGTACATGGGTATGGCCATCGTCCTGCTGAGCGGATTCAGTATTCTCTTTACTATCCTGTTTCTGTTTGCCGGCCTGAATATCCTGGGACTGTTCGGTGCGTCGGGCGAGATACTGGACTATAGCAGCGAATATTTGCGCTTTGTCAGCTATGGTGCAGTATTTCAAATTGCTGGCACCGGTCTGGTTCCTTTTATCAGAAATATGGGTGGAGCTGTCATGGCTATGGCGGCCATGGTAACCGGCTTTGTCACGAATATTGTTCTGGACTATCTCTTTGTATGGGTGTTCCCTTGGGGAATGATGGGAGCGGCCATCGCCACAGCCATCGGTCAGGCAATGACCTTCTTGGTGTGTCTTGTATTTTTTATCTTCAAAAAAAGCGCCCCATCCTTCCGGTTCGATGGAGATGGGAAATCTCTTGCAGTCCGCATCTTGAGCGTAGGACTTTCCCCCTTTGGGTTGACCTACTCGCCCAATATTACGCTGATCCTGCTTAATAAGAGCGCTGTAATCTTTGGCGGAAATATTGCCGTGACCTGTTATGCACCCATCAGTTATATTTCTTCGGTGGTCATGCTGCTGATGCAGGGCGTCAGCGATGGGAGCCAGCCGCTGATCAGCCTAGCTTATGGCGAGGGGAAACACCGTATTACAAAAGCAGTGCGAAACCTAGCGTATCGGTTTGCTTTTGGGGTTGCGGCAACCTGTTCGGTTATCCTTTTCCTACTGCGGAGCGGCGCCGCATATTTATTTGGCGCTTCTGAGCAAATAGCAGCACTCGTTGCTCAAATCTTACCGATTTTTATTATTGGCTTCATCTTTGTTAGTGTATCCAGAGTAACCACTGCTTATTTTTACGCAACGGGAAGAAATCTATGGGCCTATATCTTGATTTATGGAGAGCCGCTGACGCTTTGTATTTCACTTTTAATCCTTCCCAATGCCATGGGAAACGTAAACGGGACCTGGATTTCGGTTCCTTTATCTCAAATTGTCGCGATGCTACTCAGCTTGCTTTTGATTCAAAGAAACAGAGCGCGGGAAAAACAGCAACAGCTTATGAAACAGAATCAGGCAGCAAATGGAGACAGAGCATCTGACATATCAGATGAAGAGAAAGACGGATAGGAAGCAATGGCTTCTTATCCGCCTTTTTCTGCTATTATTTCGCAGCGTTATTGGGAAACTTTCCAGCCGACAGCTTCCTGCCTAGCCGTTACAAAATCGGCGTACAGGCTTTTCCGCCATAGCAGCGGAGACGATCCGGTCATGGGTTTCTGTCTTATCCTTTGGCATGCTTTCCTTCTTGTTGAAGAGTTTCTCCGGGTGCATCAGCCCCGCGTGCTCTATTGCTATGTGATTCTCAGCGCACGTCACCGGTGGAAGCGCAAGTCATCCTGAGCCTGTTTCAAATACCTCGTACTCCCGTACTTTGGAAGGACTCCCCTGGCGGGGCACCGTCCGCCTAGCTGAGCTGACCCAGCTGGATACCACCATCTCTTTTCGTATTCACATGTTCTGAAAGCAGGACCATCTCTGAAGGGGGACGCGGTGTGTTGCTTGGTTCCGTCTCCACCGGCTTACGAGAGCCAACCCTGTTTTTTCCAACGCCGGAACTCCCGCAGTACCAACACCAGGGAGAGGAGAAAGGAAACCACGTCGGCAACGGGGGCTGCCAGAAGCGCCCCATTGAAGCCAAAGGTCTGGGACAGCAGCAGTGTCAGGGGAATCAGCACCACAGCCTGCCGGATTGAGGGAATGGCCAGAGCCTGCACGGGCTTCCCAATCCCCTGGAAAAAGGAGGCGGTAGCCATGTGAATCCCATAGAGGAAAAAGGCCAGCATGTAAACTCGGAAGATGTGCTGGCAGGCATCTAGGTACACTGGGTCCCCTGAGACAAACAATGTGCCAATGGCCCGGGGGAAGAGCTGATAGACCGCAAACCAGCCCACGGACACCACCAGCGCAATGGTGGCCGCCATACGGTAGGTAGCTCGCACCCGGTCATACCGTTTGGCGCCGAAATTGTAGCCGTTGATGGGCTGGGTGGCTGAGGACACCCCCACGAGCATGGCGTGGGCAATCTGGTACACCTTCATCACCATGCCATAAACCGAAAGCGCCACATCCCCGCCATAGGCCGTCTGGGCCCCATACCGGGTCATCAGGTTGTTCATGGTCACCTGGACGGCAGCGGTCATAATCTGCGTGAGGAAACTGGGGATGCCCAGCTTAAAAATCCGGCCCGTGAGGGCCGCCGTGGGACGCAGCCAGGCCCGGCGAATCCGCACCGACTGAAGCCGCCGCAGATAGACTAGGCACAGACCGCCAGCCGCCACCTGTCCAATGACGGTGGCAATGGCGGCCCCCACCACCCCCATGTGCAGACCGAAAATGAAAACAGGGTCCAGCACCGTGTTGATCACCGCCCCTAAAATCATGCACTTCATGGTGTATTTGGGGTTGCCGTCCGCCCGAATGATGGCCGTGAGAGCAGAGCTGAAGAGCAGGAAGGGCAGCCCCCAGACGATGATCTGGGTATAATCCAGAGACGCCTGAAAGGCCGTCTCCGTGGCCCCGAACAACAGGACAATCTGCTGGGCAAACAGGCTTCCCCCCACCGCCAGAAAAACCCCCGCGGCCACCAGCAGGGTCACGGTATGGCTGGCGGTCCGGTCCGCCTCCTCTTGCTGCCGGCGGCCCAGGCAGAGGCTCATATTCGCCGCGCAGCCGTCCCCGATCATCAGTGCCAAGGCAATGGTGACAATGGTCAGGGGAAAGGCCACGTTGGTGGCGGCCATCCCCATGACCCCCACCCCCTGGCCGACAAAGATCTGATCCACAATGTTGTACAAGTAGTTGACCATCAGGGTCAGGGCTGTGGGGATCGAGTACCGACGTATCAGACGGCCGATGGGTTCGGTCTCTAGGGGATTCTGTTTCCGTTGGGGTTGTTCCATAGCTCCCGCTCCTTTCTTCCACGGCAGGGCAGACGGGTAGCAAAAAGCACCCGGATACGCCCCTAATCTCAGGGCCGCCGGATGCCATCCCAAACTCACGTTCCAGACAACAAGGGGATGGGAGGCCGCCGGTGACACGCCGCAACCTCTTTCTTCTCCCATCCAGACCAACTGTTGGCTTCGGACTTTCACCGAATCAGCGCATGGCTCGCGGGCTTTGACCGCCAGTAGAGAATACCTCGTTTCCGAAGAAAACATTTCTTTTGCTTTAGGATAGCACACCTTCCCCACCTGTGTCAATGGAAATTTTCCTAAATAAGGGTAAAAACATTTCATCTTTCCAAAGCAGGTAAGCCGTGCTATATTAAAGGAGAAATCAGGTCAGAGTAATTCGTGTCAGAGTAACCCGCCCAGGAGGCAGTCTGCCTGTCTGGACCGCACACCAGCTCCGTACTTGATTCATCACCTGACTTAGACCATGCAGAATCCACTATCGGATACTGTATGGTCTTTTTTTGCGTCAAAACCGAGAATGGAGGAAAAAGACTATGAGCGAACAGAACAACAGCATGAACGGAATGGATCCTGGGACCGGAAATAGCCTGGAGGAGCTTTTCGGTTCCGCACTCCCGCCGTTAGACCTTGGGGATCAGATACCCGCATCAGCGCAGACGATGCAGCCCCAGCCAGTGCCGGTTGAAAGCCAGCCGGCCGCAGCTCCGGAAGCGCAGCCGCAGCCCATTCCCCAGCAGGTGGAGCAGGCCCAGCCGCAGATGCAGCCACCCCAGGCTGTGCCGAACCGCGCAGGGCAGCCCAGTATGCAGCAAACGCCGCAGACAGGCCCCGTTCCTGCACCGCAGGCGGTACAACAGACAGCAGGCCCCGTAACGCAGGCAGCCCCCACTGCACCAGTACAGCAGCCTGCAGCAGCGCCCACCCCGCAGCCCGCGGCCGGCCAGGTCATAGACCTGTTTGGCGCGGTCGCGGAGGACGGTGTGGAGGCGCGCCTCGCACGGCTGGCCAACGCCGCCCCTGTATTCGAGTACGGCTCTATCCGGGAGGATATCACAGACCCCGCCATGACCTTTGAACAGCTCCGCGTCAAAATGTCCGCGGACTGCCCTGAGCTCGAAGCACGCAGCCATGTGTCCTGGACTGTGGGCTACGCCGGTATCACGGAGCGGGTATCCAGCGCGGACGCGAGTATCTTCGAGACAAAGGCCAAAATCGAAAAGGGCAGGAAATTTAAGGACGCACTGAAAAAGCTGAAGGAAAAGGACAGGGATCCGGTATGTACCGTCAAGCCTACGGTCACGGCCCAGAAAAAGGGCGTGCTGCGCTTCCCAGGCTACAAGGGGCTGTTCTGCAGCACAGAACAGGCGGAGCAGTCGGATAAGGCTATCGCATACATCCCCGCACAGGACGGCAGGGTATACGAAATGCGCCGCAACGGGATCGGCACATTTATCGCGCCGTCCCAGCATATTGCGGAGCTGGAGGGCGTCCGGTCAGGCTTCCATATGAGCCTGCCCCGACTCCCAGCGGCTCTGCTCGCGCAGATCATCGCATTTTTCCGGCGCGTGTGCGTGGACTGCGGCAGGGATGTAGAGGCGCTGGTCAACGTACTGTGGGACCGGCAGGGACGCCAATACGTCCTGCACGTCCCGCCGCAGCGCATTGATAAGGCCAGCGTGGAGACAGACCTCTCGCAGCAGCCGGACCCGGAGCGGTACCTGCACGTCATGGACGTGCACTCGCATAACACGATGGCCGCCCGTTTTTCCCGTACAGACGATGCAGACGAACAGGCCACGCGCCTGTACATGGTCATCGGCCGCCTGGACCGGTATTATCCGGACATCCGCTGCCGCTTTGCGTGCGGCGGCCGCCATGTTGAGGTACCGGCGGAGCAGGTCTGCGAGCGGACAGACGTCCCTTTCGCCCCTGAGTGGCTGAAAGCCGTTCAAGAAACCGGCCTGAAGGAGGCGGCGTGATGCGCTTCCCTGTCTCCTGCCCCATCCATATTGTGATGCTCGGCTGCGGCGGCACGGGCGGGCATATCGCCCCGCACCTGTACCGCCTGCTGTATTCGGTGTTCCGCCCTTCCACGGCCATCCTCTGTGATGGGGATCTGGTGGAAAAGCGTAACCTTGTCCGGCAGAACTTCGTATCCCGCGACCTCGGCCGCAATAAGGCTGAAGTGCTCGCGGAGCGGTATTCGGCAGCATTCGGGATGGGATGCCGGTATGTGCCGCGCTACATCGAAAGTGAAGAGGGACTCCGGCAGCTGCTTTATCCTGATTATGCAGACGCGCTCGTTATCCTGCTCGGCTGCGTGGACAACAACCGCAGCCGGAGGATGTGCAACGAGGTGTTTTACCAGACGAAAAATCTGGTCTACATCGATTCTGGCAACGGGTTGGCGAACGGGCAGGTCGTGTGCGGCGTCCGCAAGGGCGGGCGCACACTGCGCCGGCCGGTGGCGGGCTTCTATCCGGATATCCTGGACCCAACGGACAAATTCCCCAGTGAGCTGCCCTGCGCGGAGGCTTCCGTCTCCTCGCCGCAGGCCATGACGGCCAACCTCATGGCGGCCACGCTTACACTGTGCATGCTGTATAACATCATCGCGGGCGGCGAGCTTACCACCCGCATGACTACCTTCTCCAGCAAGACAGTGAACGTCCGGCCGCTGCTCCCGAAACGGAGGGCGGCATGATGGAGCAGCCCCCCTACGCCTGCGGCCGTCTGGGCGAGCTTGCGCAGGATATCCGCTGGCGCGCCGATCAGCTCCCCGCCCTGCGGGAGGCCGGCGGCACGGCGGAACTGCGGCAGATCGCCCAGCAGATACAGAAGCTGGCGTCTGCCCTCCATGAAGCAGCGCTCCTGCTCGAAGAGCTGGACCTGCCCAGGGTCCCTGCCTATACGGCGCAGCTCAGCGCGGCGGTATCCGGTTTCCATATCCAGACGCCGGATTACAGCAAGCTGCTAAAAGCGTTTTCGGACTGGCTGGCTTACATCAAGCCGGTGCTGCCGGATGCGGGGACAAAGACCGTGTCCACATCCGTGATCGGACGGCAGATGAACAGCGTCCGCCTCGGGTACTATCCCACAGACCCGGCGCATGTCGCGTATATCCGCCGCGCTTTGGTGTTCCCAGAAGGCAAAACGGTGAATCTGCTGGACCCCTGCTGCGGGGAAGGCAAGGCCCTCCATCAGCTTGGGGACGGCGGGAACGCCGTGACCTATGGTGCGGAGCTGGATGACAGCCGCGCGGAGGCGGCGCAGGAACAGCTGGACCACGTCGCGATGGGCAGCTACTATTTCTCCCGCATCTCGCGCAGCGCGTTCCATCTGCTGTTCCTCAACCCGCCGTACCTGCAGGTGTACGGCGGCGCGCGGAGCGAGAAACGCTTCCTCGGCGAGGGCTATGACCACCTGATGCTGGGCGGGGTGCTGGCCTACATCATCCCCTATTACCGTCTCACCGAGGACGTGTGCCGTTTTCTTGCCGCCCACTTTAACAGTTTGATGGCGTACCGCTTCTGTGAAGAGGAGTTCCGGAAGTTCCGGCAGATCGCGGTGCTGGGCGTGCGCAAGCCGCGCGCGGAAAACCCGCGGATGGCAAGGCTGCTGGAGCTGGCGTCGCTGTCTCCGGATAAGCTGCCTACGCTGGACCAGATCCCGCTGGGCAGTTATCCGCTGCCGGATGCAGAGAAGGCTGTTCCCCTGTTCCAGGGCGCTCGGTTCAACGTGCGCGAGCTCGCAGACCAGATGCGCCGCATGGGCAGTATGCTGCCGAGGCAGTCTACGCTGGACGGGCGTGAAAAGCGCCCGCCCCTGCCGCTCACCATCGGCCAGATCGGCCTGGTAGGCGGTTCCGGCCTCATTAACGGGCTGATCGAGTGCGACGCGCCGCATGTCCTGAAAGGCCGCGTCGTAAAGGCAGTCCGCCGGCGCACCGGCGAGCAGTACGACGAGACAGACGGTACGACTACCACAGAGATCATCGAGACGACGAGCAATAAGATGGTGTTCAATGTGCTTACGCCACAAGGCGTGAAGCTGCTGGCATGAAAGAAGGATTGAAAATGAAAACAGAAAATGAGCATGTGATCCATGAAGTACCTTTCCCCGCCGGTCAGATCGTTGTGACACGGCGCATTGCAGGGGAACTGAACAGCCTGGTCATCGGCCATCTGTTCAGCCGCCACCTGCACTGTGACTGGGGCGAACTGTGCGAAGAGGACTGGAAGATGAATGACGCCGCTGTGCGGAATGGCGAACGCCTGCTCTCCTCGTATCAGGCAGCAGGACAGAAGGTGTTCATCATCACCGAGTGGGACCGCTCCGTGACCACCATCCTGTTTGCGGACGAATATTAATGAGAAAGATTAACTATTAGATGTCAACCCTCAAAAGGATGGTGGAGGTAGAAAAACAGATGGTTCTCGAAAGGGTATAGCAAAGCAGAGGTTCGCAAGAACCCCGGCACAGGCTAACAAGGTGGATTTATGCTGCTAAACTACAATAAGGCTGTCGTGACTTCTCCATAGCGAAAATCAATCGTACAAGTTTCTTGGCAGCATGGGAAAGTGCGACATTATAGTGTTTTCCCTCCGCTCTCTTCTTAGCGAGATAAACGGCAAAGTTCGGATCCCAGAGACAGACGTACCTGGTTGCGTTGAAAAGAGCGTAGCGCAGGTATCTGGAGCCGCGTTTCTCCATGTGAGGATAGCAGTTCTTGAGTTGTCCGGACTGGTAAATAGAAGGAGACATTCCAGCGTAGGCTAACAGCTTGTCTGGGGAGTCAAAGCGAGTAAGGTCGCCTATCTCGGCCAGGATCATAGCGGCCATGCGGAAGCCCACCCCTGGGATGGTGGTAATGGGAGAATCGATTTCTTCCATCAAAGACTGAATCTGCGCCTCAATTTCAGCGATCTCGGTGTTCAGTTCACGAATAAGCCGAATGGTGTGCTGTAACTCAAGGGACTTGGCAGGCATTCGAGAGCCAATGGAGTCTCTGGCCGCATCTCGGATTTTCAGCGCCATATCCCGTTTGTAGTGGCCTTTGGAGGCGGTTTCAAGAAGTGATTCCAGTCTGGTCAAATGGGCTGCGGCGACTTGTTTGACGCCTGGAAACTCCTCAAGAAGTGCATAAACAGAGGTCATATGAAGTGTGGGAACCAGCTTTTCCAGTTCGGGAAACAGGATGCAGACCAACCGGGAAATAGAGGTTTTCAGTTTCGCCCGTTCTTTCACCTTGTCAAAACGGTATCTGGTCAGTGACTTTAGCTCCTCGTTGTGGTATGCTATATTCGTGTAGGGTTTGAGGCCCGCATCGGATAACAGCATAGTCGCAATCGTTCGTGCATCCACCCTGTCAGTTTTGGTCTTTCTAAGGCTGAGGCTCTTTCGGTAAAGGTTTGTGCGCAAGGGGTTCAGGACATAGGTGGCCAGACCATTGTCAAGAAGAAACCCAAGCAGGTTGTAGCTGTAATGTCCGGTCGCCTCAAGCCCTACCTTTATTTTGTCCATCTGTTCAGTACAATTTTGGATCCTCTGCAGCAGACAGGTGAACCCATCCATCGTGTTGGGTATGGTAAATACGTCTGCCAGAACTTCACCTTCTGAGCTGAGAATGAAGCAGTCATGCTTATCCTTCGAGACATCAATACCAATAGAAACTACCATAGCAAAAACCTCCGGCGGTTAGAATTATGATGCTGCATCCACAGCGCACCTTACTTTTGTAGCCTTGTTCTACATCAACCGTCTGGCGGTATTTAACTGATTAACAAAAGTGTAAGGGGCTGTGGTTGGAACCTTTCTTAAACCATCTTGTGGTAGGACAAGTTCACCAATCCACAGCATCCCTTACAGTGTAGCACAGCCCTTGGAGAGGGGCTCTAATAACTACTACTCTATAATACAAGGACAGGAAGATGCTGAAATTGAACATGACGGATTTTATCCGCAGTCTGGACGGCCTGCCGGAGAGCAATGAGAACGAACCGCTGTTCGGCACAGGGTATCTTACGGAACACATCGCCCTGCCGTTCCTGTTTGGGAAGGATATTTCCCTGTATGAAATAGACTGGGGTGCTTTCCAGCCGGAGGACGCCCGCGACATGTATTACCGCTGCGAAGAGGCGGACCAGCTCGAAACACCGATCCTCATGCTGTACGCGCCCGCCGTATCGGCGCGGCCGGCGGCAGACCATTCCGTCCGATTTGTATGAGGGGGGCGGCTATGCGGAGCTATGAAGATTTGCAGTATGCCTTCCAGCAGCTCGAGCTTGCAGCCCTGTACTGGGAAGCCGGCAAGCTGGACGAATTCATCCGGAACACTGGAAATGCGCTCTGGGGCGATGAGGACTTCCTCTATACCTACTGGTCCGAACTGCTCGATGCGCTGGCGGACTTCGTTGATATCCGCGAAGACGAGGATATGATGACCTGCCGGATGTACTTTTCGGACGCCGTGATACAGGGCTATTTCCGCTTTGCGCAAAGGCACGCGGAACAAGCCGGTATCCCGCTCAAGCAGGACGTTTACTATCTGGACGCGCTCTCGTATTTCAATAACACCATGCTGGATTACTGCCCGTACAGATGCTGGTTCCGTCTGGTAACACAGACACACCATGAATACGGGTTTGGCTTATCTGTCTGGATATATGAGGAACAGTTTACGGACTGGGAACCCCTGCTGGCCGGACTGCTGGATGTGATGACGTATTTCCGCTCCAGCATGGAGATATTGGCCTCGGACAATAAGACTGGGCAGGTCATAAGCTTTTCGCATCCCGCGCAGGCAAAGGAGGCGGCATGATGGCTGGAAGCATCCGCAAGGCTGTGCTGCATCTGGACCCGCTGAAAAGCGTGGTAAAAACCGAGTTGGTCCGCGAAGACGGCACGCATGAGGTCAAGCACATCCCTGGTGGCGCATTGGCAAACGAGTTCAAAACGCATATCCGGATGGCCCCTGTGCGGAGCGGCCTGCTCCCGCCGGGCGTCGCCTCGCTCACCGCGTATCCGGACGGCTGGGACGTGACGCTCCAAAACGTCACGGACCGCTGCACGGTCTGGTACCACAAGACCGTGTATCCGGATTTCCCGCTGCCTCGCCTTTTGCTGCGGTGCAGAATGAAAGGCGGGATGCTGAACGGTTTCCAGATGGCGGTCTGTGATGCGGGCAGCCTTTCCCCTGAGACAAAGCTGTACCGCTTCCCGTTCCCAAACGTCAACGGTTTTTCGCTCTGCGTGGGGACCAACCAGTTTACCGGCTACGATACGCTGTGGAAGCTGCGCGGGCTCATGCACCGCGTACTCTCCCTGCCCTTTGGGGACGATTATTATAAGCCGGACTGCACAAGGCTCGGCCTGTCCGCGCGGGAGCTGTTCGAGCACCTGAAGGACAAGGATCCCGCGTACTATTACAGCGACGTGCTGATCCCGAACGGGAAAACACTTACGGATTTCATCAGGGGAGGTGTATGACGAATGACCGGAGCAGAACTGTACAAGCGGCTCAGCGAGCCGTTTGCGGCCGCGGACGTAGAGTGGCGCGTGACCAAAACGCGAAACTCGAACAGCGAAGGGCTGGCCGTGGCATTCATAGACAGCCGCGCGATCCAGAACCGGCTGGACGATGTGGTTGGGCCGTTTTTCTGGCGCACGAGGTTCATCCCGTGGCACCAGTACATCCCCAAGCCCGGCAAGTATGATGACCCGAACGAAGCGCAGAAAGCCCCTGTCTCCTCCCAGCTCTGCGGGCTCTCCATCTATCATGAAGAGCGCAAGGAATGGGTAGAAAAGGTGGACGGCGCGGAGAACACGGACATCGAGGCCATCAAGGGCGGTATCTCGGACAGCTTTAAGCGCGCGGCGGTACTCTGGAGCGTTGGACGGTATTTATATGAGATCCCAGCCAAATGGACGTCCCTGGACAGGTACAGGCAGATCGCCCATCCGGCGGAGCTGGATTCGTATTATGCGGAGCAGCTGCAAAAGCTGGGGCTGGCCTCGGCGCAGCCGCCCAACACAGGCAATGCGCCGGCGGGCGTCTATGCGGTACGCGGCCTGCAGCCCGCGCCGTTGCAGGGCTACCCTGCCGCGGCGTGGGTCGATCTGGTGACGCCGGATAACAGGGCGTTCAAGGTATTCAGCCTTGGGGCAAAGCCCGGGCTGGCAAACGGCGTGCGGATACAGGGCGCTAAGATCGTGCGGCGCAGCGGCGCCGGCGGGACGTACTATGAGTTGCAGGACTACCAGCCTGCCGCGTGAAATGGAGGATGCTATGGAACAGGATAAACGCATATACTATGCTTATCTGGACGAACTGCGGGACAGCGGGCTTATTAACATGTTCGGAGCCGCCAAGTTCCTCGAACGCGAATTCCCTGAGCTTGGACACAGGGAGGCTGTTTCCGTCCTGCATGGCTGGATGGAAAGCCATGCGCAAAGGAGTGCATGCTGATGGCGCAGATCGCTTCTCTGCAGATCGTGCAGCTGACTGTTACCGGTTTTAGCTGCTTTGCAGACGAACACAGCTGGACGTTCGGCCGCAGGACGGCCGTCACGGGCCACAACTACCAGGGAAAGTCCACGGTCGCGGACGCGATCGCCTATGCGCTCACCGGCGCGCCGTACTTCGGCGGCCGCGATCTGGACCGGCTGCAGAACGGGGCGTCTGCGAACATGCGCGCGGAGATCGCCGTGCGCACGGAGGACGGCCAGACGCATGTGATCCGCCGCGGGCGGCACGAGGGGAAGACCTTCGTATCACTGGACGGCGTCCTGATGACACTGGAACGCTTCGCGGAGCGGTTCGGCAGCCGCGACCTCATCCTCTCCCTGCTCAATCCCCTGTACTTTGCAGAGGTCCTCGGCGGGGACGGGCGGAAGCTGATCGAGCAGTACCTGCCCGCTGTGCCGCACGAAGCGGTGATGGAAAAGCTGAGCGAACACATGCGCGGCGTCCTCGGGGACGACCGGCTGGAAATGCCGGAGGTCTACCTGAAAGAGAAGCGCAGCGAGCTGAAGGAGCTGGAAAAGGACCGGCTGGTACTGGACGGCCAGATGCAGCAGACGGACAGCCAGCGTGCAAGGCTGCAAAAGGAGCTGGACGAAAAGAAAGCCCTGCTCGCCCACACGGCCGCGGCGCTCGCGCCTTTGGCCCGCAAGCAGGAAGCCTGCAACACTTCGGCGATCCAAACGCAGATCGCAGAGCTGAACGCCCAGTATGACACGGTTTCGGAGGACCACGCCGAACACGAGCGCGTTCGGCTGCAGGCAGAGCTGGACGCCGCGCAGCAGCGGCAGTACGAATCTGCCGGCGCGGCACAGCTGCAGCAGATGCAAAACCAGCTTCAGCTTCTGTACAGCAAATACGATGATGAAGTCGGCCGCTTACGGTATTTGCAGCAGCAGGGCGTCTGTCCGACCTGCCTGCGCCGCTTGGACGGCGCCGCATTTCCTGAAGTGCAGGCGGCCTTTACCCAGCGGCTGCAGAAGATCCAGACGGACGGCACTGCCCTGCGGCAGCAGAGTGAAGCGCTCGCCGCGCAGGAAACGCAAAGCCGTCTGCAGTTTGAAGCGCAGAAAGCCGCCGAAATCTCCCGTCTTGCCACGGCGCTCCAGACACTGCCCACAGGCGTCGCCGCGCAGCAGCGGGACAGCATTAAGGCAAAAATCAAGGAACTGTCCGCAGCCCTTTTGTTGGGTGGCTTGACGGCCGAAGAGGCGCAACAATACCAGGCCCTGTTCCATGAGCAAGGCAAACTGGAGAGCGAAATGGAGCAGATCCAGAAGCTGCTGAGCAGCCTGCCCAGGGGGCAGAAAGAGGCTTTGGACAAGCTGGATGAAGAAATTCGTGCAATAAACGACAAGATCACGGCGGCGAAAGCCTACCAGTCCGAACGGGCGGCGCGGCTGTTTGCCCCTGTGAAAATGCGCAGGGCCGGCCTCAAGCTGTATGAGCCGATGAAGGAAAGCGGCGAGCTGCGGGACGTGTTCAAGCTGACCTGGGATGGCCGCGACTATGTCCGGCTCTCCCTTTCCGAACGCGTCCGCTGCGGGCTGGAGGTGGTAGAGCTGTTATCCAGGTTATCCGGCAAAAGCTATCCGCTGTTCGTGGACAACACGGAGAGCCTGTGCGACCTCGGCGCCGCGCAGCACGGCGGGCAGATGATACTGGCCCGCGTCGTACCGCGGCAGACACTCCAGGTGAAAGCGCTGGACGAGCCGCAGCGGAAGGCTGGGTGACGGGATGGGCTATAAGACCTTCCCCATCCTGCCCACGGCAAGGAAGAGCGGCCTGCCGGTGGAGGACAGCGGGCAGCGGCAGGTGCATATCAACTGCCCGTTCTGCGGGGACCGCAGACGGCGGCTGTACCTGTACACGGACACGGACCAGTACCACTGCTTCCACTGCGGGGCGCACGGAAATGCCGTTTCCCTGTACGCAAGGCGCACCGGGCTTTCTTACCGCAACGCCTACCACGAGCTGCTGGGGGACAGCGTGATCCACTTCCCCCGTCCGGCCGTGCAGCGCCCGCCCGAACGCGAACCCGCGCCGCTTGACCGGCGGGACGCGGTGTACCGCGCCATGCTGGGGCTGCTGCCCCTGTCCGCGGCGCATAGAGATAACCTGCTCGCCCGCGGCCTGACCGACGCTGCCATCTGGCAGAACGGCTACCGCACGCTGGGAAGCGGGAAGGAGCTGCGCGACCAGATCGCCGCGCAGCTTTCCGCCCGCTTTGACCTGAACGGTATCCCCGGCTTTTTCTACAAACTGGGCGCGTGGCGGACGTGCGCATACAGCGGCCTGCTGGTCCCAGTGCGCGCGGCGGACGGACGTATACAGGGCGTCCAGATCCGGCGCGACAACGCGGAACGCATGAAATACGCATGGATGTCCAGCGCGGGCAAGCCGTATGGGACAGGCGCAAGAAGCTGGGTGCATGTCGCCGGTGACCGCAGCCGGAAGGAAGCGGTGATCACAGAAGGCCCGATAAAGGGCGATGTGTCCAGCTTCCTGACTGGCGGGACGCTTTTCGTCTGCGTCCCGGGCGTGAATGCAGTCTCGTTCCTGGCGGATACGCTGAAGGAGCTCCGCGTCTCACAGGCATGGGAGGCGTTCGACATGGATAAACGCTGCAACCCTCAGGTACAGGCGGCTGTCTCCCGCCTACGGCTGGAAATGAAAAAAGCCGGCGTCCCCTGCCGCACGATGGCATGGGATCCGGTCTGCAAGGGCATAGACGATTTTCTGGCGTTGAAACGAAGTGCATAAGGA
>NZ_JAOQJE010000008.1:88299-98548 GCF_025567315.1 Agathobaculum ammoniilyticum | reverse complement strand
TGCCGCGACAACCAGCGGGACGGAAACCTTTATTCGCGCGAGCTGGTGCGGGAGAGCGTTGGCCTGCGCACGAACCGGTATGAGAAGCTGGCCAACGTCTGCTATGACAGCGGCGCCGGTATGATGTACCACGATACCGTGCAGGGCGACCCGCTATTGGATGTGGACCAGCTCTGCACAGACATGGAGCAGAAATTCGGCGTGTTCCGGAACTGCCTGGGCCGCAGCCAGATAGACACGGTGCTGCTGCACTATCTGAAGGCACTGGACGCGCTGCCGGTCTCGGTCTATGGCAAGCTGTATTTCATCCCGCGGGACAAAATGCACCAGGTTGGCCTGTTCGAGGAACTGATAGAGCAGCTGAACCATGCCAACCGGAACGACAAGGCGCTGGTGGTGAACAGCTTTTTTGTGGCTGACGATGCAAAGCAGCGTGAAAAGATGGCCGGCGAGTTTTATGCACTCGCACGCAGGGAGGCGCAGGAGTACCAGGAGAAGGCAGCTTACCTGATAGACAGCGGCTGCCAGAGCGCGGCCATCATGGAGCGCTGGATCCGTCGTATTGAAGATCTGAAGGAGAAAAAGCAGCGCTACGAGGCGCTGTTCCAGAAGGAGCTGACGGAGACAGACGAGGAATTTCATTCCCTGCAGCTGTACCAGCAGGAATTGCAGATACGGTCCCAGGGGATACGGGCTTTGAAAGCAGCCTGAAAGCACACTCTATTTATAGCGTATACCGAAAGGAAAGGCGTGCATAAGCACGCCTTTCCTGAATAATAAGTTCCATTTATATTTTTTAGTACCTTAGCTAAACCGGCTTCAAAGGGGTTTCTTGTAATCAGGCAAGCGTATCTGATTATTTTCAACCCAAGCAATTAGACAGCTTTTAATACGCGTGGAGCTGCATTACTAAGTATGGATGTTATACCGTACTCTCATATAATGATAACGCTTGTATTTCACGCCTAACTTGAAACAACCAAGTAGAAGTGATAAAATAAGCAAAAGTGCTATAAGGAAGTGGAGGGAGACACTATGAAAAATTTAATTTCCGTTAGTTTAGCTTTTTTACTAACTTTTACATGTTCACTTGCCGCACCATCTTCATGGGCAGAAAACGATTGCGATGAAGCCGTTAAACTCGGATTAGTTCCTGATCATTTGCAGAATTCATATCAACAGCCTATCACACGCGAAGAATTTTGTGAAATGGCAATCTCTCTGTTAAACGTATGTGGATTAGATCTTTCATCTATAGATACATCGCATTGCCATTATGCTGATACCAACTCTAAATATGTTCTACAGGCAACAGCTTTGGGAATAGTAAACGGTGTCGGCGGTACCGGAACAACTTCTTTATTCGCCCCAAAGAAATTGATCACACGTCAAGAAGCTGCTACCATGCTATATCGATTAACCCAAACAGCAGTGATTCCAGATGCCGATGCCAGCCTTCTGGCTTCGCACACCTGGTCTGACAGAAACAGCTCACCGGAATATTTATCTGATGGAGTGGAGAAATCTCATTTTTATTCCTGGGCATTAGACGGCATAGCTTTTTGTTACAATTCAGGCGTCATGGTTGGATTGCCAAACAATAAATTCGGTCCAAACGATTACTATACTATTGAGCAATCTGCAATTACCTTTCTACGCTTATTTCGATGGGCCGAGTCTGATGGCAAAAACAATAAGGCTTCACAAACCATTCTGATCGACACAGATGCGACCACTCAAACATACGGTTATACTACATTATCTGGGGAAGTGTTGGTGCCAAAAATCCTTCCGATCCCTCAAACCTCTACAACGGACTTTGTTTGGGATACGTCAATTCCACATGGCAAATATATTAAGCTCTCATCTGATATGGGGGTTAAAATTATGAGTATAGACGGCCAATTTGTGAATACTGTTACAGAATTAGAGGATGTCACATTTATTTCGGATAAATGTGCATGGATTTTTTATACCAATGATACGAGTGCAGTAATATCACTGCCCTCAGGGAAAGTTCTATATGAAAATGTTTTGTATGTTTCCCCCCTTTCAGATGAACTGTGGTCTATCAGCTTCGGTGATGATGAGTCCTCAAAGTGCGGTATCATCAATGGTGCTGGCGAAATGATAGTCGATCCTGTTTATAAATATTTCAGCAATGTGTATCAAGATTGTTTTGTAGCCATTACTGACATGTCCACCTCTCCTGCCCTGTATGATTCAAACGGTAAATTATTATCCCGCATCAGCGGAATAGAAAGCTTAGAACAGTCTTATTATCTGAACGGATTTGGTCCTTATCTTGTATTACAGAACTCTTTCGGGCAGATATCTATATTCCATTATGATGGTACTGTTGTTTTTGACTGGGGACAACTTGAATCCCCTAACATTGAATTCATGCAGGAAGGTCTAATAAGCGGGCGTTTAAATAACACTAGCAGAGGTGAGCGGCATCTATTTGATTTTTCAGGCAACGTGGTATCCAAGCCATTTTTAGACGATAGTGAAGGTGAAGTATTGTATGGCCGCTATATCATGGACATATTAGAAGGCAATAGCTATATCAGTTGCCTTTGCGATAAGGATGGAAACATTTTAAGAAAGAATTTGCAGGGGGTTATAAGCGATGGAGGAAACTGTATTGCTTGGATAAGCTTCGAGCCTGACCCCTCTGACAAAAACCATTATATTAAATATGCTATCGTTGCTGACGAGAATGGCCAGGAATTATTTCGGGCATCTAACGCAGAATCTATAAGTTTTCAAGATGGCCTAGTTCGTATTTCATATCCAGACAAAACTATCCGCTATTACTCAACAAGCGGAGTTGCACTAAACTAGTTAATAAGCCAAGCGCTATCTGCTTTACGCAGATAGCGCTTGGCTTTTAATTATGCGTCTTCAAAATACAGTTTAAGGTCTCCTGTATTACCGCCAACCAGAACAAGCGAAAGCTGGTTTAGACTGTCAAGGCGAACGGTATATGGATTATTCTTTGTAATATTAGAATAATCATACCATACTCCGCCGTTTGCTCGTGCCATAAAGCAACAGTTGTTAGCACGGATCGGTGCAATTTTAGCAATTCTATTTTTGGTGCTAACAAAGTTAATATCATATACACAACCGTAGTTGCCCAGACAGAGCCACTTTGTATTTTTGCCATCAGCTCGCTGTGTACCAATACCATCCTTGCCGGCAGTTGCCTGACTTGCAGAAAGGGGATATTCTCCAGGATTGAACGTGAGCGGACTAGATACCGTAGAATCGCCTTCGGTAGCATATAAAAGATATTGTCTTCCTACAACCGGTGTAATAGTGCTGGTTGACCGGTGATTATAAGTGAATACTGCCGATGTGCGATTAAGGTTATCGTCTTCTGCCCGCACAAGATTAGACGCAGTCGGGGTACTGACGTAGGTGCTATCATAAAAAACGACATATGCTACAAGCCCAGAGGTCATTGCCTGAATTTCCACTTTTCCGTTAATTGTAGTCGGCGCACCAACCGTCTGTTTACAAATTACGCGTCCCATGTTAGGGTTAAGTGGCGAATCTTGTGCACTGTTAATGGAACTCTGATAGAAGCTTTTATTGCACTTAAGCGCAATTGCCGCACTTTGTGAAGTCGATCCTGACTGACCAGATATACGGCGTATAACATATCGCGCTGCAGTAGTGCCAGTATTGGCAAGGTACACACCAAAAGTCAAATTACCGCCAGATTGGTTGCTATGGTAGTACTCAATATTTACAATCTGGTTAACTGGCAAATTATACTTTACTGTGTAAAGGCACTTTTTACGCCCACTTCCAAGTGTGGTACCTTTAATAGCCTCAGGTGTATTAGAGTACACCAGGGTACTACCGTTTGCAGTATAGGCAACAGGGGTATAACTCATAATTCATCTCTCCTATTATTTTTTACTTAAAATTCTATTGGGCCTAACGCGTAGCTGCTTTGCCCAAGCAGTTGCACGGAATTTCAAGTTCATCTATAAAAGAGAAAAAAAAGCGCAAAAGTAAACATAAGGGAAAAAAAGAGAAAGCACTATTGTGCTTTCTCTTCCATATGAAGAAACACTTTAAGGCTGCGCCGCATCTTCCCAAGAATCGCATATACCGTGGTAGTCGCAATACCAAATATCTGTGCCAGTGATCGTACGCCTATACCGCTTAAATACAACAAAAAAATTTTTCGATTCCGCACCTGTTGCATAGCAAGAAAAATTTCTATTTTTTGTATTTGTTCAACCAACATAATGTGATTTTCCGGATCCGTATCAGCCTCAAGCATAGGTACCGGTACCGCTCCAGATGTAGGTGCTATCCTCATGCGCTCACATAAACGCAACCAGTCGTACGCCCTGCATCTTGCTGCCAGTCGAAAATATTGTTTCAAATGCTGCAGATTCATCACTTTGCGCATAGAATGAGACTGAAGCAATTCCACAAAAAGATTTTGAACTATATCCTCACTTAAATCGTGATGATGAACAATATATTCAACTAATTGCACAAGTTCAGCATAATAACGTTTGTAACATTCTTCAATTGTAATTTGAATTGAAGAATCAATTAAGTAAAATCCTATAACGACCGGTCTACGTCGTAACTCATTCTTCTCCTGACTCAAATAACGCATCATTCATAGCCTTAATTTCTTCATCTGTATAATAGTCGCTTGCCCATTTCGTATCTACATTATCCATTGCGATTTGGTGAAGCGTTTCCTGAATCCCTTCGACAGGTAGTTGGTCACGGCCATTGGTATAGTAGTGTTCTCCGCTACTTTCCTGCTTTGTAAACTTACCTTGGTTGTTACCCAAAATGATGTAATAAGTGCCTGTTTCGTCAGACTCCTCTGCAAGAAACAATAAGGCCGTTTCATTTTCTGCCAGCGATGGGTAGCTAGAAGATGTTTGTATGGTGTTTCCAATCCGCCCGATATCGGTTCTTACGACGATTTCTTCTGCATCTGATATGTTTTTGATTCCATCTGTATCACAAAAATAAATATTTAATGGTTGTACCTTTACATCCGTATGTATTTGATCGATTTGATCCCCATTTTCGTCAACATTCCATTCGCTTTCACTTAATGATTTCACATTGACCTCTGCAACCAAGTCAGCTTTGGTAACCATTTCTTCTAACGACATATATGCCGTTATGGCATCAACCCGAATGGAAACGGTCTTAGGTAAGGCGAAATAAGCCAATATTCCACAGCAGAACACCATTGTAAAAATCGCTAACTTTTTCATTTTGCCTCTCCTCACACTTTAATAGATAGCATTGATGCCGTTTTTGTCATCTTGTGCTAATGTTCGTTTCTTCGTTTCACCTACACTGGTAACCGAATACATTGTGCTGTCTGATTTTGAGTTTTCATCGTTAAGACCTAAAAGATGGCCGAGTTCATGTGTAAAACAATTTTGAAAATCATATGCATTAGGATCACCTGTAGTGGACCATGGATATGCAGTATTAACGTTGATATCCACTTCTGTATTATAGGCTATTACACCGACAATTTTTACTTCTGTCAAGCGGGTATCCATCATCATTTCATTTTTTCCCATATTGGTATGTGTGATCTGATTTGCACCGTTTTTCAACGGAAACTGCGTGTTGCTGTGTGTACTACTTGATCGTGTGACCAGACTTCCGGCCCCTGCGCCGTTCCATGCTGAACATGCGCTTGAAATTGCAGAGTTGATAGAACTGCTAAACCCCTTATATGGCACTACTTGTGTTGGGACAGGAGTAAATCCACCGGCAGCCAAGATTGCATAGGCATGTGCCGTAACCATACCAGCAAAGAGCGCTGCAGTCAGGCACACAGCGAAAGGTATTCTCTTTTTGTTTTTCATAAATAAACACTCCTTAGTCTGTTTTGTAGGTCCTACAATATAACAGACTAAGGAGTACTATCTATTTGATGCAACAATTCAAAGCCTTTTCGATTTTTTCTGGCTTGCAAGGCCACGCCATAGAAAGATAATCGCGCAAATTAAAAAAACTGCAAACAAAACAAAGAGAACTGCTATGAATTCAGGATTTTGAATCTTGTTTAGGAGGTTTAGTCCAAATACATTCGAAATAGCGTGCGATCCAGATAGCTGGTTTTGAAGTAAGAACCGATATCCACCAAATGTTCCCAGGCACAAAAGTACGCTTATAATAGAAGCCATATAAAAACGGCTCGCCCGCTTTTTCAACGTTGATTTCTGCCGACTTCGGAATATCTCACTTCCAACATGTTGTTTGATCTGCTTTAACCTTTCATCATCTTCTGGCAAAAGATGAGCCATATACTTTTGTAACAGCTCCTGATCGCGATCACTATTTGTCATTTTGTTCACCCATAATTTTTTTGATTTCCGTTCGTGCTCGGGAATATCGGCTGCGAACAGTAGCTGGATTCATATGCAACTCATCTGCAATCTCGTTGAAGGTATAGCCCTGATATCTAAGAGACATGATTTGTTGTGTATCTTTTTTTAGTATTGACAATAAATCCTTGATATATATTTTGGAAACAATGCTATCTTCTATTCCGCTGCTTGTAGGCATCGCATGCTCTGACTCGAAAACCGTCTCAAGTGATGGCAAACTTGATAAGCGTATTTCGCGCTTTTTCAAATATGAAATAGTTGTGTTATGCGTCACTGTGGTCAGCCAACTGGTAGCACCAAATCTCGGTAACTTGTCAGGCGACAACATAATAATGTTGATAAAGACCTCTTGAAAAATCTCTTCAGCAATATATTTATTATCTGTAATATTCAAGATATGAAAATAAATAAAATCACCATAATCGCTATATAGATTATCGACTGCTTGCTCATCACCTTCAGCTATGCGCTTTAGTAAACGATATAACTTGTGATTTGCTAACGCCTCATTAATTGATGCCATATTGCAATAATCCCATCTAATTAAGCTCTTCCAATTCATTACGTAACAAAAGTGCTGGCAACAGTGTTTTTGATACATAATGCAACTGTTTTGGCGTACAACGTGCAAGTTGATTTCCAATCTCGCCGAGTGCCATTAAACTCTCCTCTATCTGAGGAGCATCCATATATACTTCAATCCCGTCAAGGAGATAATCCATAGACACATGGAATGTTCGCGCAATTGATCTCAAAGCACTGACTGTCGTATGCTGTGTGCCTCTTTCGATACGGCTCATACTGTTAGAGGAAACACCAACTATCTCTGCTAACTCTTCTTGTGTAAGCTTCAGAGAATCCCGTAATGTTTGAATGCGTTTTCCGCAAGCCATCCAATCTATTTCCATAGAACCCTGACACTTTCTTTGGTTTTTTATTATTATGTCAGATTTATTCCAGAATTTACACGACACGACATGTCTAATATAACTTGCATATTATGTATAGACATACTTCCCCTTTTTCGTATGAATATACCCGCTATACCACCAATTATATTACGCATCTTAACCAAATTTTTCTAATGTTTTTTTCAAATAAATTTTTCTGATATTATATTTGTTAACTCCCCAAAATTCGTCTATTTATTTACTGCGTAGTTTACCGTTTGGACTTTAACAACGGTTTACATTCGCAGTCTTTTTTTATCATTACTCGTTATCCATCGAAAGCATGGATTTCGGGAGTGATTTAATTGTTGTTAGAAATGCTTCGTAACGCTCAATCCGGCTCAGACGAATCCACGATGATGATAATTGAGAAATTCGACCCTATTTTGCGAAAATACGCCTCGCTATTGTATCGATGTAACGATCCTTATGAGGAGCTTCGATGTCATCTGATTCGACTAATCAAAGAAACCCCTTGGGAAGATATAAAGATCAAAAACGAAGGGGCATACACGAATTACATAGTTCACTCGCTACATAACGCATATCTCTGTAAGGTTAAAACCCCTCCCCTCGAGAGCAATCTTTCGTCTTTTACGGAAGATCAGGAGTACAAGATTCTCTCCTCAATGTCTGTAAGTGACAATTATGACGATTTGTTGAAGGAAGAACTCAAAGATGTACTCTCTAAAAGAGAATTTGAAATCGTGTATTGGACATGTCTTCAGGGAATGCCAAGCGCATGGCTTGCGAAACGACTGAACGTATCTCGTCAATATATAAATCAGAACAAAAAGCGTGCTTTAAACAAACTGAGCGCGTATTGGGGAATAACCCGGCGAAAGGGAGTGGACACATAAATGGATACTTTTCGGGCAATTGGTCAAGCTTATGTTTCTATCATTGGTGCTGCAATAGGCTGGTTTTGGGGAGTGGGAAGTCCTATACTCTATATGCTATGTGCATTTATGGTCATTGATTATATTAGTGGTGTTATGATCGCTATTGTGAGCAGAGGATTATCCAGCGCCATTGGCGCACGAGGTATTTTCAAAAAGATATTAATATTAGCTTTTGTTGGAATCGGGCATATGATTGATGCTTATATTATCGGCAGTGGCCAGACGTTCCAAACAGCTATTATTTTTTTCTATCTTTCAAACGAGGGTATATCCATTATAGAAAACGCCACTAAATTAGGGTTGCCTGTTCCAGCAAAGTTGAAAGACCTTCTGGAGCAAATAGACAATACAAAAGATTCAAATGAAAAATAATTGTTTTACATTGATAATTAGATAACTCGTTCGAAAAATAGTACAATCTTTATCTTTTATTGAGTCCGGCAGATTTCACTGCTGGACTCTTTTTCGTTCTGATTCCATTCCAGTAAAGATGGCCGGTTTTGGCTTTCCGCATAAAGGCTTCACGTTCAGGTACAATATCTATATCAATCAAACTACAGGTCTTAAAATAACGGAAAGAGAAATCTTGACGGAATAAATCATGGCTTTTGGCAGGTATCTGCTGTCCGGCATGCATGTATAGCCGGACAATCAGCCGGGGGATTGGTTCTATCTGGCTGTGTAGGAGGCCACCAACGGCCGCGACTTCGACCGCAAGGAATACATCCATGAGCATTGGACAAAGCTGACCGACCATCCCAACTGGGAACAGTATCAGTAAGACGTCTGCCGCGGCAGTCCGGTAAAAAGGAATAAAGAAAGTGTGGGGCATAAAAACAGGCAGGTATTGCAGCCGCAATACCTGCCTGTTCCTTCATTTGGAAGATGCCTTTACATGGGGTACCGCCGCTCTTTCCGTATCGCTACCCAATTTTCCCCTTTATTTTACCCCGCAGCCATTTCCTGCCATCCATGTACGAGGTTATCTCCACATTCACGATATCCTCCGGACGGAATTGACTGTCTTCAAACTGCCTGGCATAACGGCAAACGACCGTACAACCATCCGTCAGCCTCGCAAACACGCCGCCCTTATATTTGCTGATGATAGTGGCAAGCCGTGTCGAACCCACAGGATGACGGTACTCCGCCCCAATATAAGGATCAGGCGCGGCGTCCTTTACCGAAATTTCCAAATTCCCCTCGTCCACCGCTATCACTTTTGCTTTCAGCCTTTGTCCCGGCCGGTAAACAGACCGCAAGTCCCCAAGGCAGGAGTAGGACAATCCGGATTGAGTCACCGTATAGTCAAAGCCATGACAGGACATCGTCAGCAGGCCCGGCCCAACACTCAGGATCTCACAGCTTGTTATGTCGCCGGCCTGCAGTCTCTCAACCATTGTCATTTGCCATCTCCTGCGGTCCATTGCCCGTACCCGTGAGGCGATGGCAAATTCATTCAGCCGGTCTACTGCTATAATCACAAAATCCACATTCGCCCCGCCCATATGGTTGAGTAAGAAGCTCTCTCTTTCCTCGCCCGGCCACCATATCAACGGCTCCGGAATCAGTATCTTTGCACGGTACGGCACAACCACAATGCAAGGAATCTCATCCGATCCGTCGCCAACTCCCCCTGCGCTGTCCATGGAAGGCGCCGCAATCTTCTCTACGCCGATCACAGTTCCATGCAGCAGCGCTCCGGACCGGTAGGAAGCATAAATGCTGTTCCATTCTGTCCGTCCTTCGGGAGTCAGTTCCTTATCCAGTTCTTTATAATCCGATTCAAAAAACCTTTGCCGTGAGTTTTCCAGCCATTGCTGCATTCTCTGGTCAATCCCCATGATGTTTTCCCTCCAAACTTTTTATTTTCAGGCGGCCTGCGCTGTCTGTGTATGCCGCTACACACGGTACATGTGTCCCGATCCGTTCCAATTGTCCTTCATCTGCCAGAAGCATCACCTGTAAGGTCTTTATCTGCGCTTTTTTC
>NZ_JAOQJE010000008.1:0-87936 GCF_025567315.1 Agathobaculum ammoniilyticum | reverse complement strand
CTTCATATCGCCAACCTCCGTTTCACCTGATTTAACACGGGATCAAGCAGGGCTTCGCTCCCCATCTCCACGATCGTACTGAAAATGACCTTGGCGGTGTAGACCAGCGTATTGGAAATCGCCTCGTTCTCGTTCCGCCGCAGCCTGTACAGCGCTTCGTCGAGCACGTCGGCATCCAGCCGCCGGAGCGTGTCGCGGACATAGCCCTGCGGGTAGGTGCAGGCGCCCAGCTGCAGCCGGCCGCAGTAGTACAGCCACGAGACCGCGTCACGGAACACCTCCGCTTCCTCCGGCGTATAGCGGGAAAGCTCGCATCGCTGCAAGATCGCCGCTATGGCCTCACGCCCGTCATCCGCGCCCGCGCGCGGGACTGTCGGAAGCTCATCATCAGTATCCCTATACTCTTTCTTACTCTTCTCTTTCTTACTTGTGTGCGGTTTTTGCAGGTCTAGACATGCCGTTTCCGCACCCGCAGAAGTGCAGTCTCCACAGTTCAAGACCTGCGGTTTTGGCAGGTCTTGATGTGCCGTTTCGGCAGGTCTTGCCAGCGTCCCAGCGCCTGTATCCTGCTGGAATTCCGTCATATCGCCCCGCAGGTTGGCCGACACATCCTGTTCCGGCGCACTATCCCCTTCCTCCAGATATGCAATTTCTACAGGTCTTGTCTCCGTGCAGAACGGCGCGCAGTCATAACCGTAGGCCGCCTTTTCGTCCAGCACCACCTCGGCCAGGAAGATACGGTTCGGCATACCGCGGCCCTGCCGCTGCTCCCAGACCAGGCGCCTGTCCGCCAGTTCCTTAAAGCAGGCTATCGCCTTGCGGTAGGAAACCTGCAGCTCCCGTGCCAGATCCTCGCGCGTGTAGATGATGTACACCTCGCCGTGCCGGTTCACCCAGCCGTTGCGGCGGGACAGCTGGTAGCGGTTGAGCAGGAATGTGTAGGCCACTTTGCTCTCCAAACCCATATCCATGTAACGCGGGTCGCAGAACAGCCACCGCGGCATCTGCATGTGGAAATAGGAAATAGCGCCGGACAGCTTCATCAGCGTAAAGTCCGGCCGGTCTTCTGCAGAGATGTTCTTTTTCATAAGGCAGCATCCTCGCTTTCGTTGTCTAATTCGTTGTTTCGATCCAGTTCCTGTTGGTATTGGTCGATCTGGTCGTCTGTTGGGATAAATGTCGTATGATCGGGCATATCATCCTCCTGATCGGGATCGTCCGGCTGCAGCAGGTCGGAATAAGGGGACTTCGGCTCTGCTGGCAGTTCAGGAGGGGGCACCGCCGATCCTGCATCCGGCGCAGGCTGCTTTTTGTTTTCCCCGCCCGCCGCACCGTCCGGCCTGTCCGGCGGGTAGTCATGGATGGACGCCGGCCGCAGCTTGCCGTAATCGGTAAATTCCGGCGGCGTTATCTTGTGCAGCAGCATCGGGTACTGGCCGCGCAGCAGGACGATGCACCTGTCGTTGCCCAGCCGCAGCACCTCGTCCGGCTGCATGAGCGCGCGCTGGGTGTTGCTGCGCGTCATGGAATACGGCCGGATGTTGTTCTGCAAGGGGGAGAACAGCGGCGTCTGCGGCTGTTGGTTATTAGTCACGCGGATGGTCGTCATGCCGCATTTCTCCGAAATGAATTTGGCGCTCGTCAGGTCGTTCACACCCAGGCAGATGGCGGCGTCGCAGCAGGCCGCCATCTCCTCCCACTCGTGCCGCGGGTACATGTCCGCCAGCTGGGAGATGGACTGCACCAGCACCTGGCAGCTCATGCCGAACGACCGGGTGAACGCGATGGAGCGCTTGAAATCCCCCAGCCTGCCGATGGACGGGAATTCGTCCAGCAGGAAGTTTACCCGCACCGGCAGCTTCCCGTCCTTCGTCTCCTTCCGCGCGTATGCCTCCAGACGGGAGAACAGCATGGTGAAGAACAGCGAGGACAGGAAGGTGTAGGTGCTGTCCTGCGCGGACAGGATACAGAAATAGGCGCAGGGCTTCTGTCCTGGCAGGGTGAGGTCTATCGTGCTGTCCGAAGTCAGGCTGTCCACCAGCGCATCGTGGAACACGTTCAGCCGGTTGCCGAGACCGATCACGATGTTGCCGCGCAGATTCTCCTTAGCGTTCAGGAACAGGCCGTAGGGGCCTTTGGCCGGATGCCCTGCAGGCAGCCGCTTTATCGTCTCATCTATCTGCTTGAGCCCGTCCTCGCTGAGCAGGCCGAGTACCCTGCCCAGTCTACGTTCGGACAGCGGCTTTGGGCGTCCGGCTGCGTCCGTGTCCTGCTGCACATAATAAAGCAGCGCCGTGAGCAGGTTGAGCTCGGCTTTGCTCCAAAAATCGTTGGCCTCCTTTTCACTTGAGGTGTTAGCGATGATGGTGGAGGCGATGACCGGTATGAGCCGCGGGTCGTGGTCCGCCTCGCCGATCGGGTCCCAGCGGTCCGAGTGCTCCATATCCAGCAGGTTAAACACCCGCACTTCGTAACCCTGATCGGTCAAGTAGCCGGCCATGCTTTCATAAAGTTCATTTTTGGGATCGGTCAGGACGATGCTCTCGCGCCGCTTCACGCACTGGAATACGAACGGCCGGACGAACCCCCAGCTCTTGCCGGTACCCGGCGCGCCCACGACCAGCAGGCTGCCGGCGAGGCCAGCCTTTTTACTGGACGCGACATAGTCCGCATAAGCATCGCTGTCCAGCGGGTCGTCCTTATGCTTGCCGTAGACCGTGCCGGAAAGGCTGTCCAGCCTGCCCACATCCAGTACCCGCTCCATCTCTTCCCGCATCATGAACCGGCTCGAGCCGTGTGTGCCGTCCGGCAGGATATCGAACCCGCGCCTGTCCTTTACCGGATGATAGCCGGCTATCCAGTTATACCCCTTGCGCGTCAGCAGGCAGGCCAACGTGACCAGTGAGGCGGTGACAAAAATACCGGTGGGGGTAAACGGGGCGATCAGGTTGAGGAACGGGTTTACCGTCCAGATATCCGTGATCCCACTGTCCGCGTCAAAGGACTGGCAGACGCCGAGCCGGACGGAGTTTACCAGCATGCCGTAAAAGTACCAGATGACTACGCCAAGGGCGGCGTACAGCTTCCCGCTCCCCGGGTGCCGGTCCCGCCAGCGCTTTGTCTTTTTCAGTACCCGCTCCTCCAGCCTGGCAATCTGTTCAGACAGGCGGCGCATGGCGCTCACCGTCCTTCAGCCGATCCAGGATGTCATTGGACAGGGTGGCGGAGGAATAGAACGGCGGCCTGTAATACTGCTTCAGAAAGCGGTTCTGCTCCTGAAAGCCTGCCAGCACCAGCCGCTGGTACCCTTTCCGCCGGATCTGATGCGCGGTCTCCTCTATTTTCCGGATATCCATGTCCGCGACCAGCAGGAACGCCGTATGATCGTTCGGATCGATCCAGTCTGCACCGATCCCGCTGTCCATCTTGCCGCCGTAGCCCCACAAGGCCCTGCATATCTTTGTCCGGTAGTCCGGATACTTCAAGATATGGAGCTGGCGCACGCCCTGCATGGAGCAGGGCAGGTAAAGGCACGGCTCCTGTGCCATCCGGTAAAAGCGGCCGTATGATACGCAGCGGCTTCGTGCCGATACTGCTTTGGACGATCCGTGCAGGGCGCTATGGATCGCCGCATAGTCAGCGCCGCAAAACAGCAGCGCCCCGCAGGTACAGCCGGCGCCGGTGCAGACGCCTTGCAGGAGATCTGTCTCCCGCGCAGGATTTACGACCCTGTCCATGCCGGGCGAGACATAATACACCGCATATACGGTGTCCTGCAGCCGGAGCAGCCCTGCTATCTGGTTATTCCCCAGCACCTGTTGTCCCCGCCTTGCGCGCAGGGCAAATGCCGGCAGATAACCGTCCCTGCTCCGCAGCTCCTCTATCGCTGTCAGATAAGGGTAGATGCCGGCAGCATACATCGTCGCCGTGATCTCAGCATGCTCGAACCGCCGGCCCACCCGCTGTGTGTGGGCGTCAGGGTGCAGCGGGATGCCGCTGTCCTGTAAGAGGCGGTACCCTTTTCTTGTCAGCCGCCAGCCATATACGGGATCGCAGGCTTTCAGCAGTTTTTCCTTCTGCAGTTCCTCCATAAGGGACGTGCGGAAGACCGAACCTGCGTACCGTTGCACACATGCGTCCCCCACGTTGCGGCACCAGCCGATCAGCCGCGCGACCTCCTTCGCATTCCGCATCGCCATGCCGGTCCTGCCCCCTTTCCGGAAAGTACCGTTCTGCTTTGCATAGGCCGCGGTATTTTTCGCCTGTTGTCTGTCCTCTTCCAACTTTTCATGTGCTTCAACCTCCTGTAAGTGTATCTTTCGCTACTTTTACGCAGTACCGTCCGGTTTTGCAAACCAACAAAGCCGAACGGTACTACCGTATGCTTTTGCACCAAACTACCGTCCGGCTTTGCCCAAAGTACCGTATCCGTTTTTCAGGGCTTGGAGCGGTTTGCAGCCGTATCTTTCCCGAAATTCCGGCCGGAAAGATAAGCCGCGGCCTCGTGATACGGCAGCACCATGATCTCCGTACAGCCCCTGCCGTCCGGCACGGTGTCCAAGATCAGGCTCACGGTGAACTGGTCGTCGTCCTCGAACAGCACGCCCTTGAGGGCGTTGGTCACGGCCTTCCATTCGCGGTTATCCGGGTCGTAGACGCTGCCGCCCCTCCGGTCCGTGTGCTCCGTGATGGCCACGAACGCGTGCCGGTACCACGGCAGCACGCCGCCGCGCCCGCGCCACTGGCGGAGCAGCTCCAGGAGGCTGTTCTCGATGTATCCCGTCGTCCGCCGCCGTGCGTTCTGCAGCAGCGTGTCCAGCCGGATCGCCGTCCAGCCCTCCCGCGTTACCGAGACCGTCCCCGTGAGGGCGGGAGCGCGCGGCGCGAGCCGCAGCGGTTTTCCCTGCCTGCCTTTCTCCAGCAGCCCGCCGAACGTGCGGCGGGCGGTGAGCACCGCGGTCTCCGCCGCGCACAGGGCTTCATCCGCCGTCCGGCTGCGTTCCGGCGCGTCCGGCGGGAGCTGTTCCAGCTCCCGCGCAAGATGGTATGCCTCCTGCAAATAGAAACTGGGGGTGTGTTCATTCGTCATATTCGGTATCCTCGTATTCGTCATAGTCGGTATCCTCCTGATCTGTGTCTGTCATTCCTGCCGCCCAGTCTGCGCGCTGCCGCCGGAGCCGTTCCAGCTCCTGCCGCTCCCGTATGCGCTCGATGTCCCGCGGGTCGGTGGTGATGAGTTCCAGCTCCCGTTCAGACGCGATGATATCCACGCCCAGCCGGTTGCGGCCCGCGCAGAGCAGCGCCTGCCCGCGCGTAAACTCCGCGTGCATCTGCATCTCTTCATCGGTAAGATGGTAATGCTGCTGGATGAGCGCCGCCTCCTCCGGCTCGGTCATCAGGGCGAACTTGATGCGCGCATTGTTGAGCAGCGCCTTGCCGTACTTGCCGTTCTCCAGCGCAAAGAAGTCCTCCAGGTCCTGCGACGCGCCGATGGCCGCCGCACCGTACCCGCGCACGGTCTTGAACAGCTCAAGGACGAACCCTGCCGCCTCGGGGTTGGAGCCCGCGCCGATGAGAGACCAGATCTCGTCCAGGATAATGATCTTCTGCTCGCTGCGCGAGCGCTTGCAGTAGTCCAGACAGATATCCGCCGCCAGCAGGGTGCCGAAAGCCAGCAGGTCTTTGCCAATGTCCGAGATATCCAGCACGATGTATTTGTTGCCCATGTCGATGTTGGTCTCCCCGCCGAGGTTTGCCGCAGAGCCGTTTACGAACCGGCTCAATACAGACGCCAGCGGTTTTGTTTCCTCCTGCTCCATCAGCAGGTCATAAAAGTCCCTTGGCGTGGGCTGCCGTCTGGGCTGCCCGTCCTCATCCAGCAGGCTGTCGTTATCCCGCGTGACGCCGAACCGCCCATATAAACGGATAAGGGCAACATCCAGCCTGCCCATATCCTCCTCGGTGAGGCTGCGGCGCAGCAGGGAGAAGTAGATGTGCAGCCGGCTGATCTTGTCCGCGAGCAGCGAATCCCCGCGCGTCTCCGTCCGCTCCAGCTCCGCGTCCACATCCAACGAAGTCCGCCGGATCTCCATGAAGTTGATGCAGTCCGTGGAGGATGGCGCGAGCCTGATGTACAGCCCGCCGATCGCCTCGCACGCGGCGCGGTATTCGTGGCCCTTGTACGGGGCGATGAGGAAGACCTGCCTGCCCTGCTGGCGGTACCGCATGGCGATAAGCTGCAAAAGGAAGGTCTTGCCCGCGCCGGACATGCCCAGCCCGACCACGTTGGCGTTGCTGTAGCGGTCGCTGTCAAAGATATCGAGCATACAGACCGAACGGCTGCGCCGGTCACTGCCGATGAGGATGCCGTTCTGCTCGCAGAGCTCCATGGAGTAGAACGGGAACGCGCCCGCTACGCCGGACAGCAGCGCGTTGCGCCGCGCCTTGCGCGCGATCTCCGGCGCAACAGACACCACCGGCAGGAAGGAATGGAACGCCTGCTCCTCCTCGTAGTCACAGCGCTTGCAGATGATATCCTGCGAGGAACAGAAACGCTCCACCTCCGCGACGCGTGTCTTCAGAAGCTCCGGTGTGTCCGCTGTGACCTCGATCAGGGTGTACATATCGTAGTAATCCTCGTTCGCCCTGTTCATCTGGGACTTGATATACTGCCCGGCATAGATGGCGCTGTCCATCTGCTCATAGTCCGCACGGGTATCGTCCACGTCCCGCATCCGGCTGCGGCTCCACATGGTGGAGTTCGCCACCTTGGGCAATATCTTTTCCCGCGGCTGCCGGTGCAGGGTGACGGAGAGCGAAATCCCGTCCCCCAGCCCCACGAGCGCCGCCAACCAGCCGCCGCGCACCAGGCTGCGGTAGCCGTAGCCCGCGATGTACAGATAGGCGTGGTACACGCCGTCCAGTTCGATGCAGTCCCGCGCGGTGAAGTCCGCCGAGGCGGGGCAGATTAGGTCCATCACGCCGGTGGGCTTGTATTTTTCGGTCTTTGCGCCGCGCTTTTTCCGGCCACGTTTTGGTTTGGAGGCTGTTTCTTCGTCCGTTGTCTCCACATCTTCGTTTTCCTGCCTCGCGGCGGCTCCCTCTGTCGCACTAGCTTCAGCCGCGTCCGCTTCCGCTTTTTCCTCTGCCGCAGCAGACGCGAAGCAGTCCTCCAGCATAAAGCGGAAGCCCACCGGCAGGCGGATGTTCCGGCTGGTCCCCTTGCACAGCATCCCGAAGACCGTCTCCACCATCTGGTTGTCTATATACTGCGGCTCCACCACCGTGAGCCCGCAGCGGGCGAGGTACCCCTTTGCCGTGGCCGCAATGCGGTACAGCTCCGTGTATGGGCTTGGCCCCATGTCCGCTTCATACTGGTACGCGATGAAGAAGCGTGTGGTAAAGGCGCCGTCCTGCACCATGCTGCGCACCTGCCGGATATTATCCTCGATGCACTGCCGGCACAAGGGGGCTGTTTCCCGTTCCCAAAATTCCTGCATCCGTCTGGTGTAGTGCTCCACATCCACGGGCTGGGACAGGCACAGGAGCTGTATCCGGCGGGGCGCGATGCGCAGCCAGGCGGCAAAGCAGCTGATGATGCGCTCCCGCTCCGCTGTGTTCTGCAGGAAGAAGTTCATAGGCAGTACCTCGAACAGCCCGACCATCCTGCCGTCCCGTGTACGGATCACGCCCTGATCGATATCCGCGATGGGCAGGCTGCCCTGCAGGTCCTTATCTGCGGGCGTGAGGCTTTGCGCCGCGCCGGCCTGCGCGCCGAAGATGAGTTCTTTTACGTTCATATTTGATAATGCCTCCTTTGTTCAGTGCGATGCGGCGGTTTTTCCGCCAGCGGAGATAGGTGATAAGGAACCGCGACAGCGGCTCGTCCCGAATGCCTGCCAGTGCAAAGCCGCAGACCGGCACCAGCAGGCAGAGCGAGAGGATGAGCTTCACGGTGAGGGAGAATGGGGTATGCTGCGCCACCAGCGTACACAGCCCCACCGTGGGGGCGGCGAGCACCGCCGCCTCGATGCAGTTGCGCAGCTCGAACAGGCCGAGCACACGGCCCGCGTCCGTGAAATTCACGGGGATATAGTAAATGTCTTCATTTGGATGCATCCTGACCACCTTCCGCTTTTTCCATTACAACATCAAATAATCTCTCGCGCTCACATTGGAAGTCCCGCAATGCAATGGCGGTATTTTGAATACGGCTGTGCAATATAGCTTCCAGAGCGCATAATATCCGCTCTCTGCTCCCTGGCGTGAGGGAAAATTCCGTCCGCTCGATACAGTTGATCCGCTGTACTGTAATGCCGGACTGTGCAGATAATTCACGAAGCGTTATGCCGTGTCTGATACGAAAAAGCCTTATGCGCAGCACATGTCCGTCTGAATATGGGTTCATGATTCTATCTCCTCCTCTCATCCCAGCACCCAGAACGGCCCGCCGGCCGCGGCGCCTTTGTTGCATTCCGCGAGGAACACGCCAAGGTCCCATTCCTTTTGGCTGCGCTCATAGCTGGCGCAGTCCGCTACCAGGATCTTGCCGCTGTCCGTGACACCCCGCAGCACGATGAAATGTCCCCCGCGGGTGAAATGCCCGGCGGACATGATCGCGATCACGAGCTTGCCTTCCTGCAATGCCTTTACCAGCTCGGTCCCGCTCCGGCCGATGCCGCGGCAGGGGACGTTGTAATGCGCCGCCCCATCTGGGATCAGGCTGTGGTAGCTCCCGCTGCCTTCGCAGCGGTGGCCCGTTTTTACGGACCAGTCACAGACCTCCGGCGGCGTGACGATGGTATCCGTTAGCGTGGATACGCAGATGGCAAGCGACGTTGGCCCGCAGCCCGCCCCCGCGATCGTATTGGTCTGGCCGTACATCAGCCCACCCCAGCGGGGATCGTACTGGCTGAAATACACGACGTCCCTGGAATTACCCCTGCCGGTGAACACCACATCGGAGAAATCCATATCCGCTGTGTTGTCCACAGACCCGCCCGGCGCACTGTATTCCGCGTCGCAGATGGTATTGTAAATGACCTCCGCCCACATGCGCTGCTGCCCGTCCATGCCCAGCTTGTCCATGAGTTCGGTTGGCGTCATGTCTGAGATCACCAGCACATAGCCGATGAAATCCCCCTCCGCGTCATACTCCGCCTCGAGGTCATATTGGAGCTTGGCCTGCATGGTCCGGACGATCTTCGCTTCGTCTATCGTCATCACGTCCTGCTCGCTGTACACCGAGGTAATGGCGATCATCCAGTAATCGTTCGTGTTGCCGAGCCGCTTCTCGATGCGGATAAAGCCCAGATCCTCCGGCAGGAGCGATACGAACAGGTCTACCGCCTGCTGCTCCAGCGTGCGCTGCCGCTTCCATGCGGCGGTGAGCTCCTCCGCATGGGCGGTCATCTCTTGGATGTCTGCCGAGGAGGCGCTGGGCGAACCAAACAAATTGCATGGGATGGACAGCAGCATCAATAGCGGCAGGCCGAGGCAGATCAGCACGGCGATACCTGCGGCTTTGAACAGTGCCGGCGCGGCCTGCGCTGCGGCGGCTACTGCCGCGCTGGGTACGCCGCCCCTCCATGCGGCCTGCGCGATCTGTGCCGCGGCCGCGGCGATACGGCCGCCGTTACTTTTTCTTTCTTCGTTTATGACGTCCCCCTCCTCTTTCTGTGGGTGTCCTGTCCCGTGTGAGCGGTTGCGCGCTGCGGCGCAGGGTACGCGGCTGGACGGCAGGCGGCGGCGCCACCATATCCGGCGTGTGGACGCCCGGGGTGACGTCCGGATGGGATGCCGTATCCGGACGATCTGGTTTTCTTTCCCGTATCGCTGGGGTAACTGTAGGGCGGCGGTATGCGGGTGCAACATCCGGCTGCAGTTTTGCGGATAGCTGCGCGTGTGCCTGCGGTGGCGACATGGCCTGTCTGTCCTGCACGGACGTCGGTCCCTGCGCCCCAGCCTGCTGTGCAACGGGGATACCCTGCTGCCGTACTGGGGTGACTGGGAGTGGTGCAGTCTCCTGCGACGATGCCGCGGGCTTAGGCTGCTGTCGCGCCGGTGACACGGCCTGTGCGGTGGACGGTGCAGTAACAGGCGCTGCGTTCGGTTGTGCTGCAGTTGAGGCGCCGCCCTGTGCGGGATGGGCTGCCTGTGGGGTATGCTCCCTTGGCCGAACGGTATGCGCAGTAGTCGTTGTCCCAGCCGATGTGTTCCACGGAGGGGATACGGTCTGCTGCCGTGCTGGTGGAACAACTGGTGAGGCCGCAGTCCGACCCTGTTGGGGCGGTGCAGCAGCAGCGGTGGATGCTGCTCCATGTGCCTGACGTTCCTGCGGCATGTGGACTGCCGATGCACCACCTGGGGCGGAGGCCGTCCCTTTCCCAACTGGGGACATGCTGCCAGCGTGGCCAGTCAGAGGATTCGGCATGACATGCACGCCCGCTGCCCGTGCGGACGCTTGCTCAGTTGTGTTTCGCCTTTCCCGCTGCGGCGATGGCGGCATGACTGGGCTGATCTTACCCGCCTGCGGCGTATGCTCTGGCCGCCTGTTTCCATGCTCCGCTGTGGGTGCGCCGCGTTCCGGTGCTGCCCCGATGCCGGAGTGTACCTGTTCCGGCGGCTGCGGTGTAACAGGGGAGACCATATGGTTGGCCTGTCCATCCGCTGTGCGCTGCGGCATGACCGGCGGCAACTTGCCGTCTGTCTGCAGCGGGCTCATGCGGCCGAAATTCTCCGGAAGCGGGCGCTTCGGCGGCGCCGGCGGCGTCACCCTGCCGCCCGCTTCGGAGATGGTTTCGGCGGCGCTGCTGTTTTTCTCCACATGGCTGCTGATATGGCTTTCATCATCAAAGTCATCCGCGTCGATGGAGACCATCCTGCGCACCTGCCGCATCATCTCCGTATTGTCCGCACCGTACCGGCGGCGGAAGACCTCCAATCCCTGCGCGGCCCGCATACCCGAGCCCGCACCGCGGGTCACAGCCGTCCCTTCTGCCGCCGTCCGGCTGCGGATGCTTTCCTTTCGGCTGTCTGACAGCCTGCCGCTGGAAACCGGTCCCCCTGTACCGTTCTTCCCCATACCGCCCCAGAGCGGGCCTTCCCGCGGCGGAGGGCCGGAGGTATTGCTGTGTCCGGCAGACGATGTGTGTTTCGCCGCCGTGCGCGTCACGACGGACGCGATGCTGCGCAGGGCCATGGCCGTGAGCGCGCCGGGGAAGCGCGCACCCAGCGGGTCCCCGGTAAGCGCAGGGTTCAGGCCGATGCGCAGGATAACGCCGTCCATCTTCTTTGCCATACGAACGATGCCGACTACGAGCATCGCCCACGGGATGATCGCCGCGCCGTTCGGGTCTGTGGAGAGCGCGGACAGCACCAGCTTGACGAACACCAGATTGAACACCATGAGTACGCACATGCTGGCGAACATCCGCAGCCAGCCGCGGAAGATATCGCCCGTGCTTTTCGACCCGCCCATCGCAAAGGCCAGCGGCGCGCAGTACGTCAGGACACAGAGGATAACGTACCGCTCCGCGACCTCGAAGAACAGCCGGATAAGCTGCCACTGGATGACGATGTTTACCACGATGACGATGAGCCAGCCCGCGTTGGGGAGCGTATCAAAGGTTTCCTCCCCAAACGGGTCAAAGGTGACGGCGTCCGGCGCCTGCAGCATCTCCATGACCGTGGCGGACAGGCCAAAGCCAATCGCACAGATCTGCCGGCTGACGAGCAGCAAAAAGGAAAACATCGCGCTGCGCAGGAACAGCCGTCCCGGCTCCTCCGCCTCGATGCCGACGCCCGAGGCCATGGAACGCATCGCCTGATACGCCAGGTTGCCGATAAGCAGCGCCCAGCCCACCGCAACAAAGATGTTTGCAATGTCGTCTATGACCGGCACGCGTTCTGCGAAGTAGGAAAGATCCACATTAAACAGCTCCATGAGCTGGTCCAGCAGGTATTCCACCATCTCATACCACAGCGACGCCAGCCATTCAAACAGGGCTTTTACTAACTTTTCGAGAATTTCAGGTTTCCTCCCTTCCAGTAAAACAAAAAAACGGCGCCGCATCAGGGAAAATGTGATACGGCGCCGCTAACAGAAAAGACGCTTCAGTAACAGAAGCGTCTTTATCTTATTCAGTTGTTATCCTCATGTTTTTTCTTTCCTGTCCCTGCAACTTCTTCGATCATCCCTGTAACCACGGTATTAAGCTGTGCTGCATTTTGTGAAGAGATAACAGGCCTTCCGGTTTCCGCCTCAAGAGCTTTTTTGGCTATTCCGGCTACGTTACCGCCACGGCGGGCAACCTCTACATTTTCTGCAAAAGTTTCCGGCTTGGCCTCTTTGGAAATATCCTTTGTTGAGGTTTCTGCAAGCATATTCAGGATAATTTCCGTTGTCGTCATATTATCCCGCAGATTTTCCTTTTTCAGACCCTTCAGCTTTTTATACTGCCGCGTCGTCATACCAGACCATGCACGGGTGATCTCGTCTGTAAGTATTGCATACTCAACACCCTTTTGCACACCGCGATCCTGCCATTCGTCTGTAAGCTCTTTGCGGACCTGGATCGCCTGCAGCCGTTGGTTGATCCATTCTCTGGAATACCCCTTTTTCAGGTAGGTCTCAAGCGCACGGTCTATGATGAGTTCCGGATCTATGGTTTCTTCGATCCGCTCCCGTCCGACTTCTGCAAGCCACAGTTTGAACGGCTCTGCTTTGGGAGAGGGGATCGATTGGATGATGCGCAGCAATTGTTCGGTGTTTGCAGCAAGCGTTTTGCGGAGCTTTCCTGTCGCGGTTCGCATGGCTATCTGGGGACAATCTGTCCCCAGGTACGTACCCAGCTGCGCATCTCGCTTACGCATCTTTTTTAAATAATCAGTAGGATTTACGCTGTCCGTCAGAATCGCAACAACATCAACGACAGAAAAGTACCATTCCTCTTTTTCCTCGTCCCATACCGTTCGGATCTCCTTGTTATCGAAAAGTTGCATCTTATCACGTTCCATTAGAGATATCCTCCTCAAAACAACATCATTTTACCAAGGATCAAGCCGTTTTTCAAGCGTCCAACAGAGGTTGGGCTGTATTTTGCATATTACTTTTGCTCTTGCGAATATAGCAGAATTATCCTATAATAATGCCATAATTTATGGAGGCAGCTGCAATGAAGATCAAGTCCTCTACCGTCCTTCGAAATGGCTATAATACGATCTCTACTCTCGCGCACGAAAACCAGGAGCCGATCTATATCACCAAAAACGGGGAAGGCGATATCGTCCTGATGAGCGTAGATGCATTGGAAAACCGTGAACAGGTCCTGAAGCACCGTGCGGCGATCCTTGAAGCGGAATTCTCCAGACTCAACGGCGAACCTACCTATTCTGTTGATGAAATCCGCAAAATGCTGAAAGAGAAGTATCACAATGCCTGACGCACACAGCTAGTGATCCTTACCCCTGCAGGGGAGGATATTGACCGTATCTCGGATCTGCATTTGATGCTGGTTGGGTCGAGATCCGCAGAAGAGATCACGGACAGACTGCTTGATACCATCTCACTTCTTGCAGAGCAGCCATACATGGGTGCTCTGCATCCGGATGCTTTTTTAGCGCAGCATCAGTATCGAAAGCTGATCTGCGGCAATTATGTCTGCATCTACAAAGTAATCGGCCAAACGGTCTATGTATACCGTATCGTAGACGGCCGGACGGATTATCCGAAGCTGCTGCGATAACGGTCATTCCAGCGTCGCCAGCCCGTCAAAAAGCGGGCGGACGTAGGCGATGAACGCGCCGATGCCGTTGATGATGACCCAGGCGAGCCAGACTCTTTTGAGCCACTCCCACGCGCTGTCAGCCTTTTGCTGCGTGCCGCTCATTTTGGCGCCGATGACCGCCACCGCGCTCATCAGGCCGGCGAGTACGGTTGAAATGGCGGCGATCTTGGAATACACGTCCTTGATGATGCGGTCCGCCGCCGTCCACATGTCCTCCACGGCAAAGGCCCGCGGGATCAGGACCGCGGCGATGACCAGCAGCACCAGCGCGATACGGTAAAATAAGAAGGCGCGTTCCATCCATCCGAGGGCGGGACGCGCCTTTTGCAGTTTATTTTGGTTCAATGGGAAATTCCTCCTTTGGTTGACTGGCCTGTACAGCCCTGCTATAATAGGCAAAGCAATACAAGGTAAGAGGTGTGATGAAAATGGCATGGACCGATGGTAATCTGGCAAGCGCGCTTACCGAGCTGGAGGCCGCTGAACGCCGGCTGGAAGCAGGGGAGCGCAGCCGCGACCTGAAGCAGGCCGCGCAGCACGCATACAATAGCGCCTATGTCAACGAAAATCCCGCGCAGGCGGAATGGCGGCGCGAGATCCTGGAGCGGGCGCAGCATGTGATAGATGCATGCTGCTAATGTAGCAGCGCGTTCACTCCGTCTGCTTGACAAAGCGGCGCGCACCGCTTATAATAGATACACAAAGGGAACGCTGTTACAGCAGTCAGCCCCTATTGGGTATCAACAAAAGTTGACCGTTCGGGTACCAGCCGAGCGGTCAACGCGCTTTTATAAGTAAAATATGCAGCAAAAGGATTGCCCATATTACAATTCTTACGAATCGTCTCATAAAGCATCACCCCCTTTGTGGGGAGTGGGCTGACCGCCATATGTAACAGCGTTCCTGTGTCCAGTATATCACACAAGCCACTTGTCGTCTATACGTTCCGCCTTTCCAGGCGGTTTTTTTGTTATATTACGCAATTTGCAGCACTGATGATATCCCAAAACGCCTAGTGCGAGGCAGGCACATCCGCAAATCTGGTCTGGATGGTATACACGCACAGCGACCGGCTGGTCACACGGTTAATGAGCTTGACCGCTTCCGCACGGGTCAGGGTGTCCTCCGGACAGAACCGGTAGTTTCCCATACCTTCAAAATACGGCGCGGTGACGCCATTACGCAGAAACAATGTGCCGTTGTTTTTGCGTACCGCACCGGCGCTGAGCCGCACGTCGTCCCTGATATTGCTTACGGCGACTTTTAAAACGTTTTTTGCAGAAAGGCTCATAGGATAAGACCTATCCCCTACTTTGATCGTGCCATCCTCCACATGGGCGGTCTCCTGCCGACTGCCCACGCGCAGCGTGACGGTATCCAGCGTATAACTCTTGTCCGGCGAAACCGTATACGTCGCCGAGCCGCCGTCGTTCACACCCGTGCGGGATGCAGAAGCGGCCATCGATCTGGTCTATGCGGTACACCTTGCCGCCCAGCCAAACGCGCCCCTCGGACACATAGCCGGTTACGGACTGCACTCCATCGTCCAACCGTACCTCGGCGATCTCACAGCCGCGTTCAGCTTGCGCTCCGATATTCACATCATTCCCGCGCCTCACTTCAATACAGCTGCCACCTATGTCCACGCCCTTATCGCCGCTGACGCGGACGACCAGCGGCTGCTCCCCCGGCCTGCCGTTGCTGTAAAAATAGACGCTCAGATTTTCTTCTGCCGTCAACGCCATCGTGGCTTTGCCACCTGTGACCGTGAACGGATAGGTCTTGCCGTCTACGGTAGCCTCTTGCTCCGCAAGGTCTGCAGTATTCGCCGCGCCGATATCTGTATTTGCCACCTGTACGCGGGTGACCCCTGCTTCGCCGGAAGGCTCAGCGGTGATGGTCACGGTCTTGCCTGCGCCATACGTCCCGCCGTCGCTGACCTCAATGCCGCTGTCCGCGGTCACGGCGAGCCGGTAAGATACGGCTTCCGCAGCAGCGGACAAGATAAGGTTTCCAGTGCAGTTGCCTGGGACAGTAACCGTGACGCTCCGCCCCTCATGCTACAAGGGGAGCGCCATGCCGCCCGCGGTAATCTGCACCGGCATTCCCTCCGTCTTGATCTCCACGCTGGCCGATGTATCGCCATTAGAGGCGTTCACCGGCGTGATGCAATAGCCCTCTATCGGCACAAAGGATATGTCTCGGGCGATGCCGGTCTCTCACACGTTGACGCCGACCGCGCTGGATGTATAACCAGTACCGTTTTTTACTTCGCCGCGGTGCGTACCGCCCGCGGCATAGGACTGCGGGATAACCGTCGCCGCTATCAGCCACAGCGCCAGCAGTAAGATGGGGATGCGCAGTTTCTTTGTGGTCATGTTTTTTCTCTCCCGTATAATGTGGGGAACCGCATGAAACCCACTTGTTGTTCCACAATCCATGTGGGATAATAAGGCCAGCAGACAGAGGGCGCAGGTTGTCTCCTTGAAGTACAGCTTCCAAAGAGAGAATTGCGCCTCTGTCTTTGCGGGTGGACACGAATGGCTGGATAGCGAGGATGCGCTGGATATCTAACGAGGTTGTGTTCCGCAAAGAAGCGTGAGGGAACTCTGTCTGGAATTTTGAAAGAGGAGGTTTCCCATGCTCTACTGCGGGATCGACATCGCCAAATACAAACATGAAGCCACGGTCATAGGTGAGGCCGGCGCGGCCTTGCTGGACAGCATTTCATTTTCCAACAGCAAAGAGGGCTGTGAGAAGCTGGCGGCAATGTTCAGAAGCTGAACAGCTCAAGAGATGACCTGCTCATTGGCATGGAGGCCACCGGCCATTACTGGCCGAGCGCGTACGGGTATCTGCTGGAGCATGGCTTTGAAGTAAAGGTCATCAATCCCATCCAGTCTGAGGCTTTTCGGAAGATGTATATTCGTCAGACAAAGAATGACCGAAAGGACAGCTTCATTATCGCCCAGATCGTGCGCTTCGGGCAGTTCTTCGTCACGAATCTGTCACTTGTTTTCAGACACCTTTGGCGCTGCCTCTTGGGCGCCATTATCCTGAGCGAGATCGGAGACATCCATCGCTTTGACGCATCCAATAAACTGGTCGCCTTTGCCGGGTTGGATGTACGAGTCACACAGTCCGGTGAGTTTATCGGAACAAGGCAGAAAATCTCTAAACGGGGCTCACCGTATCTCAGGCGGGCCATCTGGCTATCCGCCTCCAAGGCGGCTTTTTGTGCCCCCATTCTCTCAGAGTATTACCAGTCCCTCCGTGCTCGCGGCAAGCACCATCTTACCGCGATCGGCACCATCTCCCGCAAACTCTGCAACACCATTTATGCTATTTTCAAGGAAGACCGGCCCCTGGCAGCCGGTACCTCCTAGAAACAAAAAGTGTCGAATAATAGCGACAAAAATTGAATTTCCTGTTTTTGGTTGTATTATCTTCTCAAATCTTTGTATTTGGGAGGATATACCTATGACAACCGTTCAGGATACGTTACGTTTATTCGGCATTACCAGATGCTACAAAGGGTTTCAGCACACCGCCCATGCCATCTGTCTGGTAGTTCATGATGAATCTCGTTTAGAGGCTGTCACAAAGAAAATCTATATGGAAACCGCCTCTCACTTCCACTGCAAATGGACTGCTGTGGAACGCAATATCCGAACTGCCGCTGCAAGAGCATGGAAAGTCAATCGTCCTTTGCTGTTCGAGATGGCCGGCTATCCGCTGGCCTGTATTCCTACCGCCTCCGAATTTATTGAGATCCTGGCTTCTTACATACTGCGTTTATCCCAACCGCAGACCCAACTGCGGCCTCTTGCTATGCTTTGATCCCTCCTTATCTCCCTTTCGTTTTTTCACTCAGACCTCTTGAATTTTTACCGCTGGCTTCTCCATAAAATACAATGAGCCGGTATGAACGGAAAAGGTCATACCGGCTCATGCCAATATTATAAGGCTTGGTTTGAAATGAGATAAGCGGCGGTCCTGTCAAATGCGGGCGAGCTTTCCTCCGCCTGCATATCCGGTATGGAGCGCCACAGGCGGTCCACCCGGGCGACACCGCCCAGATCAGTGTAGACCACCAGCTGCTCCATACCGACTTTGTCATTTTCCAACCGCAGATGGACTGCATATCGGGTCTCGTTGATCTGTAGCGGCTGGGTGTACTGGATCAGGTCGAATTCGCTCGCATCTGCCCAGTGGTACAGCTCGCTTTCGGCCAGTTCGCGCACCGTACCGTATGCGCCCAGCTGGATAGCAGCGCTGTTCAGCACCAGCTCCGCGCTGACCGATGTGAGTTCATCCGTTCCGGCAGACGGCTCCTCGCCCGTATCAAGTGCATACAGGGCGGCCGTACCTCCTGACGCGAGTTCCACATCACGCCGCACCAGCGGCACATCCTGTACCGTCTCATTCTCTGCATCATCCCATCCCTCCAAACCTGTCTGTTCCATCTGTGTAAATACCGCCGTGTCCGTATCGGGTACCTCCATTTTCGGTGTATCGTCTGCGCAGCCTGTGGGCAGAAGCAGAGCCCCCGCCATGCAGGCGGCGATCATGCCGCGGAATTTCATTGTATCATCCTTTCATCGCATTTCCTGTCCGATCACGCAGAACCGGTAAGCCGGTTCGTTCGCGATACAGGTGAGCATAGTGATCTGGTCGCCTGCCGTGGGGTTCAGCACGTCCGTATCTGTAGCAAGGATGCGTCCGGCAAAGGTAACGCGGTAGGTGCGGATGCCGAGCGAGGTCTTATAAGTGACGACATCCCCAACCTGCACATATTTCAGATTTCCGAAATACGGCCACGAGCCGCGGTTGTGGCCGCAAAACGAAACATTTCCATTCCAGGCGCTTGTCCCGTCCACATGACCGGCGCCCTTTTTCATATTCTCATAGGTGGCTCCAGGGTAGACATAAGCGAAAATGCCGCGGCTGCCGATGGAGACCGCACCGAAATGCCCATTTGTGGTGGTGAGCTGGCTTTGGGCAGTGTAGCCACCTCCCATACCCTCCAGCCGGTTAAAGGACAGGCCCTCCAGCCATCTGGCGAGCCGCCGGCGCAGGATGACCGTATACTCGGTTTCCTCATGCCCCTGTAAAACCGAAAGCCGTACTTCGGCATCCGTACCCGCACATACTAGCGGCTTACGACGTCATGGATGCGGCGCTCCTCGTTATAGACATAGATGTGGACAATATGCCAACGCAGATACCAGAGCACTGCCGCCAGCAGGAACAGGGCTGCCAGCCCTGTCACGATCGCGACCTGCGATACGGTAACGTCCGGATCCAGCCCGGGCAGGACCGGTATCTTGTTTCCCGTATAGGTCACGGTGTAGACCACGCTCCCGACGCTGGTTTTCCCCACCTCGCCCTTGTAGACTGCTGTAGCGCGGTATCCGTCCGCCACTTCGCGGGTCGTATAGGTGGTCTTGCTGTATGTCGCCGTTGCCGTCCAGACCGCGGTAACATCGGAATCCTCCACGTTTTTCGTTTCAGACCAGCTCAGGCCTGTCAGCGGCAGGGTCAGCCCGTCTGCCTGCACAGTCTCCGGCACAAGGCTGCGGTCATTGTAGGCCAGCTCATACGTTTTGGTGACGGTATGTGGGTGGCCGTCCGTGACCGTGCTGTATCCGGTCGCCTCCACCTGAATGCTCTGCACGTCCAGCAGCAGTTCGCCGGTGTAGCCGTCTTTGCTGTATGGTCGTGTCGCTGGGAACTGGCCGATCACATCCGCCAGCTCACCGGAGGGCGCGTCCACCGTGACCGTTTCCTCGGCCTGCTTTTTGTCTGTTATCTCCTGGTCGGCCTTTTCCATACGCTGATAGCGGTACCAGTAGCCGTCCTGAGAAAACGGCTCCTCACGGAGCAGAGCGGGATCGATGTCCGGCGCCAGCTCAAAAGTCTTGGTGAGTGTCGGCACTCCGTTGATCTCAACCAGTTCGGTGCTGACCGGCTCAAAGCTTGCTTTGTCGCCGTCGAGCAGCACCTGTTCGCTTTCCTGTACTGCGCCCGCCGCGCCGATAAACAGCGCGGCGAGCAGCGGCATAATCAGCCTCTGCAGTTGTTTTCTGTTCTTCATATTGCAAAGCCCTTTCTTTCTTTTTAGAATCCAGTCTGCGGGAGCGTAGGCTTGGTATATGTGGGCGCGCGGTAGATTTTAGTCACCCATGCGCTGACAGCGTTGTCCCACTCGCCCTGATACGAGCCGCCGCAATCCGCGCGGTTGATGATGTTATAACCATTCGCCATGTAATCCGGCACATAGACCAGCAGCGTCGCTTTCTCGGTCATTTTGAAGCCAGCCGGTACGGTGCCGAACTCAAAGCGGATATCGGTCACATATTCGCCGGCCGCCAGTTTGAGTGAGCCACTGTCGATCTTGAACGAGTATGCGTTAGTCAAAAGCAGGTTATCTGCCAATGTCCGGTAATCATTCATGTTGGTCTTAAAGGTGATCTTATACCAGACGCGGGCATTGTAGGTACCGGTGGTCAGCGTGGCCGCGCGCACCGCGTCCGTGGGAATGCGGTCATGCCAGAAGAAGTTGTCCAGCGTAACATTCGAGTTATTTGCAATGTTCGTGAAGTCATACCGCATATTCGAGCCGGCGTCTACCGTGTAGTTGCCGGTCTTTTCAATGGTGGTCTGGATGTTTGCCGGGTCGTTGTACATCTCGATCTGCACCACGTCGCCTTCCACCTTGGGCTTGGCCTCTACCTTTTCGTTGTTCAGCTGATAAAACCGCGGCACCTGCACCTCCTGCACATAGTAGCGGCCCAGTGGGATCGGGTTGGAGGCGGCAATGCCTCGGGAATCCGAGGTCATGGTGTCCACCACGCGGCCGATGTCGGCGTTGGTGATCTCGAACACCGCGCCCTCGAGCAGGCTGCCTTTCGACTGATTCGTGACTGGGTTGTCCTGCGAAGACTTTTTGACCACCTGTATCTGGCCAAGGATCGGGGTGTTTTCCACGACAAGCTCGGTCGTCTCGCCGCGCCGGACGCGGAGCGTGCGCACGGTATCGTCCAGCACATAGCCTTCCGCGGCAGCGACCTCCTCCACCTTGATCTTGATTTCGCTCTTGCCGTCTGTCAGCAGGTTGTCCAGTTCGATGTAGCCGTCCTGATCGGTACTGTACTCGCCAATCAGGTTGTTGTGCCCATCCTTGATGAGAAAGCGTACCCCATAGACGCCCTCGCCTGTCACGGCGTCGACCTTTTTAATGCGCACGCCGGCGAGCTTTTCATTTTCAAAGGTGACGGTCGCCAGCTCCCCGGACGTTACAATCACGTTCTGCGGGGTCGGGTCCAGCCGGTAACCCTCCGGACAGGATAGCTCGGTCACAATATAGACGCCGTCCTCCAGACCGGAAACCGTCACAAGGCCGGAGGAATCCGTGGTGTAAGTGCCGACCATCTCGCCATTCGCCTTTTCCACTGTAAACGCGCAGCCGTCCAGCGGCTGGTTTGTACCTTTGACGACTTTGCGGATCTGCAATCCGTATGCCTTTTTATTCGTGAACACCAGTTCCATGCTCCCGCTATCCTTGATCTCAAAGGTCTTGGGTGTATCCTGCAAAATATACCCGTCCGGCGCTTTGATCTCCGTCACAATATAGCTGCCTGCCGGCAGTCCGTCCAGTGTGATAGCGCCGTTTGCGTCGGTTTCGGCTTCCCTGACAAACTCGCCTCTGGATTTGGTGATCTTGAACACAGTCTTTTTGAGCGGCTGGCGGGTATCCTCGTCTATCTTCTTATATGTGATACGACTACTGCATAGTCATATTACTCGACGTGTTGAACAGCTTCCCGCTCTCCACGTCGAGCAGACCTTTCAAGTAGTATAGCAGTATGGTTGTAGTGTAAGGGGAGGCAGCTTGTCCTATCTGTTTCGAATGATATGTTGTTCTTTTGCAGTTGCAGCAGAGCAGAAAGCCCGCACGACCTATGACAACCTGCTGCGCCTGATCGACAATCCAGATGTCCGCGAGCCGCTCAAATTCCTCCGTGAACGGGAGATCGTACACTTCCAGCGCTTCGGCGACGCCCTGCGCGTCGTGCAGGAGAACCTGGACGCGAAGAACTACTATGCCTTCAATCCCGCAATCGACATCCGCCCGCCTGAAAGGACCTGGGCGCCCAAGCTGCCCAACCTTTCCGCCGGCGCTGCGGCGCCTGCCGAACCGAAAAAGGCCTGAGTTTTCCTTTCCCAGCCTCCCCGCTGCAGCGGGGAGGCTTTTGTTATTGAACATATTATAAGGTGAAAATACTTTTATTTTTTCGCTTAATCTGGTATACTATACATGTATTTCTATCAACTGAATATAGAAATTGAGGAATGAGTATGACAGAAAAAACACTGGTAATCACCGGCATGGGCGCGGTAACGCCCATCGGCATCGGGGTCGCCGCCTACTGGGAGGCGCTCAAGGCCGGCCGCTGCGGTGTAGGCCCGATCACCCGTTTCGACGCATCCGGCCTGCCCGTGCAGATCGCGGCCGAGCTGAAGGGTTTCGCCCCCGTCGACCACATGCCCAAGGCGCTCGCGCGCACGATGGACCCCTTCATGCAGTTCGCTTTCGCTGCCGCGCAGGAGGCGCTCGGGAACAGCGGGCTTTCGGTTTCGGGCGAGCCCGACCGCATCGGCATCGTGATGGGTACGGCGATGGATGGCGTGACCACGGTCGCGCAGACACAGTCCGCGTTCGACGCGGGCCACCGCGTCGGCCCCCGCTTCGTGCCTATGACCATCGGCAACATCGCCGCCGCGCAGATCGCCATTGCGCATGGCATCTGCGGGCCGAGCCTGACGCTCAACACCGCCTGCTCCGCGGGCGGCGACGCGATCATGACCGCCGCCATGCTGCTGCGCACCGGCGAGGCGGACGCGGTGCTCGCGGTCGGTGGGGAAAGCATCCTGTGTCCGATTGTGGTGTCCGGCCTGTCGCAGGCCAAGGCGCTGTCCCGCCGTAACGACGACCCTGAACATGCCTGCCGCCCGTTCGACCTCGACCGCGACGGGTTCGTTATCGGCGAGGGCGGCGGCGCGCTCATCATCGAAACCGAGGAACACGCCCTGGCGCGCGACGCCGATATATACGCCGTGCTGGCCGGCTGGGCCAACACCTCGGACGCGCATCACGTCACCGCGCCCTGTCCGGACGGCGCGGGCGCCGCGGCCTGTATGAAGCGGGCGCTCGGACGCGCCGGCCTGCCGCCCGCCGCCATCGGCTACATTAATGCGCACGGCACCTCCACCCCGTTGGGGGACAGGGCGGAAACGCTGGCGGTCAAGGCCGTGTTCGGCGGACGCGAGACCGCGCCCCCCTTGTCCTCGACCAAATCCGCCACCGGACACCTGATGGGCGCGGGCGGCCTGACCGAGGCGATCGCCTGCATCCTAGCCATCCGTGACGGTATCCTGCCGCCCACCCTGCACCTTGAAAATCCAGATCCGGAATGCGACCTTGATTATGTTCCCAATCAGGCCCGCCGGGCGAATATCGACTCAGCCATGAGCAACTCCCTCGGCTTCGGCGGGCAGAACTCCAGCATCGTCCTTTCCCGATACCAGAAATGAGGCCCCTTTGAAATGAAGAATGAATATACCTATGATGTGTCCATGTTTCGGGACACCTTTGAGACTCGGTTCACCTATTTGAACGGTTTTTTACGCAACGTATCCCGTTTCGGCGCGCGGCCGGCGCTGCACGACCCTCTCTCTGGCCGCCGCTGGACCTACCGCGAGCTGAATGCCGCAGCCAACCGCTTGGCGCACGCGCTGCGCGCGGACGGGGTGGGGAAAAATGACGTGGTGATGTTCGCCCTGCTCAATTCTCCTGAATTCGTGTTCTGCTATCTGGCGGCGCACAAGATCGGCGCCATCGCCTGTCCGGTCAACTACCGCCAGGGCGCGGGCGAAATCGCGCTCGTGATCGACGACAGCCGCCCCAAGGCGTTCCTGTACGACGCTGCCTTCGGCGAACTGTCCGGCGACGCGCTTGCGCTGTGCGAGTACAAGCCGCAGGCCGTTGTGATGGTCGATTACCGGGGCGGCGCGCAGGCGCCCGACGGTCATGTCTGTTATCCGGATTATGTGTCCGGCCAGTCGGAGACCGACCCGCCGGTCGATTTCGCCCCCCATATCTACGACGAAACCACCCGCCTGTATACCTCGGGTACGACCAACCGGCCCAAGGGCGTGCCGATCAACAATGTCAACGAGGTGCTTTCCGCGCATGATGTGATGATGCATTTCCCGCTGGGTCCGACCGACCGCACGATGAATATGACCCCTTGGTTCCACCGCGGCGGCATCCATTCGGGTGGCCCCTGCCCGACCCTGTACGCGGGAGGCGAGGTCGTCATCCTGCGCGACTTCGCGCCCAAGCGCTGTCTGGAATACACGGAAAAATACCGCATCTCTTTCCTGATCGGCGTACCGACCATCATCGCCATGCTCGCGCGCACCCAGGAACGCACGCCCGCCGACCTGTCCGCGCTGCGCGGCATCGTAACCATGGGCGCGCCGTTTGAAAAGGCCGCATGCGAAAAATACATGCAGCTTCTGACCCCCAATATCTTCAACGGCTACGGCACCACCGAAACGTTCTGGAACACTTTCCTGCGTCCGTTCGACCTGCCCGCCCGGGCTGGCTCAGCCGGCCGCTCCTGCACGGACGACGAGGTGCGCCTGGTCGCCCTCCGCGCGGACGGCGCGCACGCGGAGCCGGAGGATACCGTCCCGCGCGACGGGGAGACTCCGGGCGAGATCATCATTTCCTCCCCCGCGAAAAGCGCGTTTTGCTATTTCAATAATCCGGAAATGACCGCCCGAAAATTCTATAAGGGCTGGCTCTACACCGGCGACGTGGGTACCTGGGATGAAGATGAATTCGTTACCGTTGCCGGACGCAAGGACGACATGATTGTGTCCGCGGGCGAGAATATCTATCCGGCGCAGATTGAAGCCGTGCTCAACGGCCACCCCAAGGTCGCGGAAAGCGCGGTCATCGGCGTGCCGGACGCGCTGCGCGGCGAAGTCGTGGCGGCATACGTCGTCCCGTCGGACGACAGCCTGACCACAGAGGAGCTCAAAGCGTACTGCGCACAAAGCCCCATGCTGTCCTCCTATAAGTGGCCGCGCGTCTACCATATCGTTAACGAGCTGCCGCACACCGCAACCGGCAAGCTGATGCATTACAAGCTGCGCGAGGCACTGGGCTGACCGGCAGGGGGAACCGTGCAGTGGGCTGCGGGACGCCGGCCGTCCTGCAGCTCCTTTTTATCCGTCGACAAACCGAAAGGAGATGGTCACATGATGGTGATACGCAATGAAACGGCAGGCGACTATACCGCCGTGGAAACGCTCACACGCCGTGCTTTCTACAATATTTATATCCCGGGCTGTGTGGAGCATTACCTGGTCCACTGCATGCGCGGGCATGCGGACTTCCTGCCGGAGCTGGATTTCGTACTCGAGCTGGACGGGCAGGTCATCGGCAATATTATGTATACAAAAGCCAAGCTGGTCGGCGAGTCGGGTATGGAAAAGGATATCCTGACGTTCGGCCCGCTCAGCATCGCGCCGGAGTATCAGCGGAAAGGCTATGGGACGCGGCTGATGGAGCATTCGTTCGTGCGTGCGGCCGCCCTTGGGTATGATGGGATCGTTATTTTCGGCAGTCCCGCCAATTATGTGGGCCGCGGCTTTCAGAGCTGCAGGCGGTTCCATATCGCCACGGAGGACGAGCGCTTCCCCGCGGCGATGCTGGTCAAGGAGCTTGTCCCCCATGCACTCGGCGGGGAACGCTGGGTATATTATGGCAGCCCCGCTATGGAGGTCGATGAGAAGGCGGCGGCGCGGTATGATGACAGCCTGGAGCCCATGGAAAAGCGCCGTCTGCCCAGCCAAGAGGAATTTTATATCATAAGCCGCTCCTTCCTGGCATAGGCAGGGCGGGGCTGCCCCGCCCTTTCCGAGAAAGCGCAGCGCGGCGGCCGGAATGGAAAAATGCAGCCGCCGCGCTTAAAAAAACATTGTTTCATCTGCGTTTTTGGTATACTATATATATGAGTATCCATCGGCACACCGCATTCCCATTCTTATGAACACCAAAGGATGTGAACCCATGAAACTTTCTCTTGAAAACCTTTCGCAAAACCTTTCCTGGAAAGGCTACCGCCTGCCGCAGTATGATATCCAGGCTGCCCGCGATTACACCAAGGCCCATCCGGTCTGGCTGCATTTCGGCGCTGGCAACCTGTTCCGCGCTTTCCCCGCTGTGCTTGCACAGCGCCTGCTGACCGCCCGCCTTTCCCGAGCCGGCGTGATCTGCTGCGAGGGCTATGACGAGGAGCTGATCGACCGCTGCTACCGGAGCTGCGACCATCTCTCGATCGTCGCGACCGTGTATCCCAACGGCACGGTCAACAAGGAGGTTGTCGCCTCGGTCACAGAAAGCCTGAAGATGAGCGAGGACGAGGACCGCCTGCGCCAGATTTTCACCAGCCCCGACCTGCAGATGGTGTCGTTCACCATCACGGAAAAAGGCTACGTCCTGCGCGACGACCAGCGCCATTTTTTACCCGCGGTCGGTCAGGATATCCTGCAAGGCCCGCAAGTTGCTTCCACGTTTGCCGGCCGCATCACGGCACTGTGCCTCTCGCGCGCCCGCGCCGGTCTTGCGCCAGTCGCGCTGGTTTCGCTCGACAACTGCCAGAACAACAGCCACCTGCTCCGCCGCATGACGACCGACCTCGCCGGTGGCTGGCTCGAACACGGACACATCACGCAGGAGGACTTTGACTATATCACCAAAAAGCTGACCTACCCGCTCTCCATGATCGACAAGATCACCCCGCATCCGGACGAGCGCGTCTGCGCTATGCTGCAGGAAGACGGGCTGAGCGGCATGGAGATCTTCACGACCTCCAAAAGCACGGTCGCCGCGGCCTATGTCAATTCCGAGCGTCCGCAGCACCTGCTGATCGAAAACGATTTCCCGAACGGCCATCCCGCGTTCGAGCAGCTCGGCGTTATCCTGACCAGCCGCTCGATCGTGGAAAAGTCGGCCCGCATGAAGGCCTGCACCTGCATGAACCCGATGGACACCGCGCTGGGCCTGTTCGGCTGCCTGCTCGGCTACACCCGCATCTGCGACGAAATGCAGGACCCCGACCTGGTGAACCTGATCACCCGCATGTCCGAACGCGAGGCCATGCCGCTCGTCACCGACCCCGGCGTGATCGACCCGTTCGCGTTCCTGCACGAGGTGCTCGGCGAGCGGTATCCCAATCCATTCCTGCAGGATACGCCCCAGCGCATCGCGACCGACACCAGCCGCAAGCTCGCCATCCGCTTCGGGGAAACGCTCAAGGCCTATTATAACTCCCCCGTACCCATGCATCGGGCGACCCACCTGACCTATATCCCGCTCGTGCTGGCCTGCTGGCTGCGCTATCTCGTCGGCGTGGACGATGAGGGTCAGCCGTTCCAGCTCAGTCCGGACGCGCGGATCGGAAACGTCCACAAGCTGCTCGGCGAGGTCCGCTTGGGCGACCAGGTGACCGAGGAGCGCCTGTACCCGTTGCTTTCCAGTACCATGTACTTCGGCATCAACCTGTTCGAGGTCGGCGTGGGGGAAAGGGTCGTCGCACTGTTTAACGAGTTGAACCGCGGCCCACACGCGGTCCGCGAGACCCTGCACAAATACTGCGGCGAAAAAGAGCCGGAACCCGCTTGGTAAAAAACACAAAAGCATCGGATGAAAAATCATCCGATGCTTTTTTCTATGACGCGCTGCCAGCTATTCGGTCCGACTTTCCGCAAGGGGCAGGCAGGCCACCAGCTCAAACTTCCCATCCCGTGCCGCCGCCTCGAGCGTGCCGCCGTAACGCGCAGCGATCTCGCGCATGCCGCGCAGGCCGAAGCCGTGCGCGCGCTGGTCCGCCTTGGTGGTGCCGAACAGCCCGTCCGGCTTTTCCTCCCGCTTGCCCGCGTAGGCGTTGACCACGCGCAGCATCAGCAGCCCCTTCTCCGCGCGGGCGCGCACGGTGATGTGCCTGTCCACCGCGTCCTTCGCCGCCTCGACCGCGTTGTCCAGCGCGTTGCCAAACAGCGCGCACAGGTCAGGGTCGGCGACCGGCAATTTTTCCGGCAGGAAGACGCGGATATCCGCCTCCAGTCCCGCCTCGCCGATCTCGCGCGCCTTGGCGGATAATACGATATTGACCGTGTCGTTTTCCGTAAAGCGTCCGGCGCCGGAGGGGCCGGACGCAGCCTGCAGGCTGCGCACATACTCAGCCGCGCGGCCGGCCTCCCCCTGCTCGAGCAGGCCGGAAAGCGCGGTCAGGTGGTTGCGCATATCGTGCCGCAGGCGGCGCACCTGCTCCTGCTCACGCCGGATGCCCTGGTAGTACAGCTCGCGCATATCCGCGAGCTGATGTTCCTGCTCAAGCGCCTGGTGCCGTGAAAGCAGCACGACCGCGAGTAGCAGCGCGACCGAGGAGACGAACACGAACGGCAGCAGCGTGTAGAACGCGGCATCGAGCACCCCGTCCACAATCTCCTCCGTGTAGGCGCGGACGTTCCATAGGGAGAACGCCAGCTCGCTGAGCAGCGGCGAGAGCGCCAGCAGCCCCAGCAACGCCCACAGTCGGCCGGAGAGCGCGATCTGCCGGCCGTCCCGCAGCGCGCGGCGCACGAGCAACCACACCGCGGCCCAAGCCGCCAGCTTCCACACGACCGCGCCCCAGTAGTCCGCCGAGCCCGGCAGCACCGCGCGCGTGTCCACGATCATGCTCCACGCGATGATCCATTCAAAAAAAATCACGCCCACCACCAGCCGCGCGGCCAGACTGCCGCCGTAGCCGATCAAAAAAGCAGCGATCAAGAACGGGAAGTAGTAGAGCGGGTTGCCGTCCCCCATCCACGTCGGCATGCCGAGCGCCGCGCCCAGCACCAGATACGGCGCAATCCAGCGCACCCGCCCCTTGGGCGCAGCCAGAAAGCGCAGCGCCGTGCGGGCGGGCAGGACGCCGCCCAGCAGCACGGTCGCCAGCCATGCAAGAAAGTCCCATGCCGTCATCTGCGCGCCCCCTTATTCCAGCATGGCGCGCGCGATGGCCGCGAGCGCCGTGGGCTGGCAGGACCGGCTGATCGGCAGCTTCTCTTCCCCGATCACGACCGTGCCGCCCTCCACGCGGTCGACCGCGCCCGCGCGCACCAGATACCGTTGGTGGATGCGCACGAACGCCGCCCCCACCGCCTCGGCCACATCGTCCAGCCGCGCGTAGAAGGTCAGCCTACGCGTATCGGTCACGCAGGTGACCTGCCGCCGGTCGGAGTAGAAATAGCGGATGGACTTTTTCGGGATGCGGAACAGGCCGTCCGTATTGCGGCACAGGAACACCTTGTCTGCCTCGTTAAACTGCGCCGCGAGCGCACGGGTGAGCACATCGCCGATCTGCTCGGGCTGGGGCGGCTTCATCACATAGCCGAGCGCGCCGACCGCGTACCCGTCGAACACAAAATCCGTGTAGCCGGTGACGAATACGAGCTGCAGGGCGTCGCTCCGCTCCCGCAGGGCCTTGGCGGCTTCCATGCCGTTCAGGCCGCCCATCTCGATATCCAGGAATACGAGATCGATCTCACCCGTGTGCTTTTCCATCCAGCCGAGCAGCCCCTCGCCCGAGGAAAATTCATAGATCTGGCACTCGACCGCGCGCTTGTCCAGCAGGCGCTCGAGCATAGCGCGCAGGCCGAGCCGCGCCTCCGCTGAATCGTCGCAGATGCCGATGCGAAGCATGGGCTTCCCCCCCTTTGTTTACTCTTTACCAGAACAAATTATATCACAAGGCTTCCCTTTCGCCAAACCAAACTTTACAGCAGACGTGCGGATTATGACGTCCCACGCTGCCCGCCGGCCAAACGTTACATCAGCCCTGCCATTTTTGGCAGGGCCGTTTGTTTTCGCCCGCCGGCCGCGGTATGCTGGAGACAAGAAAAAGGAGGACATCGGCCATGACTGCAAAGCTGACTTTATCCCGCATCCGCACCGTACTGACCACGCCGCCCACGTTTGAAGCGGGCGCGCCCAGGCTCAGGACCAATCTGGATACGAATTTCCTCAAGCTCATCGCCATTTTCGCCATGCTGATCGACCACATCGGCGGCGCGTTCTTCCCCGAGGCGGCCTGGTTCCGCTGGGTGGGGCGCATCGCGTTTCCGATCTTCTGCTACTGCATGACGGTCGGCCTGCTCTACACGCGGGACATTAAAAAATATCTGTTCCGGCTCGGCCTGTTCGCGGTGATCTCCCAGCCGTTCTATGTGCTGGCCTTCCACCCGCATGACTTTGTCGCCCAGTTCACAAACTGGAACATCTTCTGCACGCTGTTCCTGTCCCTGCTCGCCATGTACGGGCTCAAGGAGCGCAAATGGTGGCTGTTTCTCGCGGCGTTCTTCGTGGTTTCCTGGTGGAACTTCGACTATTCCGGTATGGGCATCCAGTACATGCTGATCTTTTACCTGTGCCGCAACCATCCGGCCGTGGGCGCGGCGCTGTACTGCGCGCAGTTCATCACCTGCCTCGGCGTGATGCCGGGCGATCCGCTGAGCCTTGCGGTCGGCGGCCTCTGCATCGACTGGTCGTTCTTCGCCGTGTTTGCCGCGCCGCTCCTCTTCCTCCCCACGTGCCTTGACCTTAAGATTCCCAAATGGGTATTCTATGCGTTCTATCCCGCGCATCTGGCGGCCATCGCCGTAATACAATTCGTTATTTTTTGAAAGGAGTATCCGTTATGTTATCTGTTCAAGACCTCCACAAATCCTATCAGGTCGGAAAAACGACCTATGAGGTGCTCAAAGGCGTATCCCTTGCCGTAAATGAGGGAGAATTCGTCGCCGTGATGGGACCAAGCGGCTCGGGCAAGACCACGCTGCTCAACTGCATCTCCTGTTACATCCCCGCGGACAGCGGCAGCATCACCCTGCGAGGGGAGGAGCTGGCCCGTCTGGACGAGGACGCGCTCGCGCAGGTGCGCAACCGCAAGCTGGGCTTTGTGTTCCAGGACTTCCTGCTGCTCGACGGGCTGACCGTGCGCGAAAACATCCTGCTGCCCCGCATCATCGCCGGCCAGGCTGGACGCGACATGGAGAACGAAGCGGACAGCCTGTGCGACGTATTCGGCATCACCGCCATCAAAAACAAATACCCCGCCGAGATCTCGGGCGGCGAAAAGCAACGCACCGCGGTCGCCCGCGCACTCATCAACCACCCGCTGCTCATTTTGGCCGACGAGCCAACCGGCAACTTGGACTCCAAGTCCTCCCGCGCGGTCATCGACAGCTTTGCGCAGGCGCGGCAGGCACTCGGCGCGACCATCTTCATGGTCACGCACGACTCGTTCGCAGCCTCGTTCTGCGACCGCGTGGTCATCCTGCGCGACGGCGTGGTATGGCGCGTACTCGCCCGCGCGGACAAGGCGCGCGGTGCGTTTCAGGACGAACTGCTGGACGCCATCCGCGAAATGTCAGCGGAGTAGTATAGGGGGACGTGATCACGATGAAAACCTTTTCCGAAGTCTACGCGGCGCTGCGCCGCAAAAACCGCGGGCAGTACGGGCTGCTCACGGGGTGCTGCTTCTTTTCCGTGCTGCTCATCACTGCCTATGCGTGCATGATGCGCTCGCCCACCATCCTCACCATTCTGCCCGAGGGCGGCGACAGCCGCAAGCAGGTTGTGATGGTGTTTGTACTGGCGGTGCTGGGCTGCGCGGTATTCACCACCTATGCCGCAGGGCTGTTTTTCCGCCAGAAATCGCGCGCGACCGGCGTATTCCTCGCGCTCGGCGCGTCGCGCGGCCAGCTCCGCCGCGAGCTGGTCAAGGAGCTTACTCTGATCGCGTTCGGCTCGTGCGCCGCAGGCGCGGCGCTGGGCGCGCCGCTCGCGTGGGCCGTCTGGCAGGGCTTCCGCACCTTCCTTGTGGACTCGCAGGAGATGCCGCTGTCGTTCGACCCGCAGGCCTACCTGCTCGCGCTGGCGTTTTCGGCCTATGTGGTCGTGATGCTGTTCACGCTCGCCGCGCGCTTCATCCGCCGCACCAACATCATCGACATCGTGCAGGAATCCCATAAATCCGAACCCATCCGCACGGTGCCGCGCTGGTACGGACCGGCCGGCATCCTGCTGATGCTGCTCGGCGCCGTGCTGGGCTATATGATGCCGACGTTTTTCGTCAAGGTGCTACACTGGTATGCCCCCGGCGCGGTGGACGCGCTCTTCTACCTGCCCGCCCTTGCCGGCCTGTACATGGTGCTGCTGCACACAGTGGTCAACGGCTGGAGGCGCGGCGCAAACCGCTATAAGCACATCATCTCCGTCTCCATGATGAAATTCCAGGGCCGCCAGACCGTGCGCAACATGCTGGTAATGACCCTGCTGATCGCGGGTGCGTACTTCGCCTCGTTCTACGCGCCCATGCTGTCCACCAGCTCGGAAAACGCCTACGCCGCGCGCCCGATCGACTACGAATACCACTGGCGCGCGGACCAGTCCCTGCCCCAACGGGACGAGGTGCAGGCGCTGGCGGAGGAAACAAACGTCGAGATCACCTCCTGGGCGCAACAGGGCGCGGCCGTACTGGGCAAGGACGGCACCTACTCCATCGAGACGGATACCGGCTTCGGCACCACCTACACGACCGCATATGCCAAGCTGCTGCACGGCGCAACCTTTTTCTCGGAAAGCGCGTACAACGCCCTGACCGGACAGGACGTGGATATCCCCGCGGGCGCGTGCGCCAACATTCTGGACGACGAGGGCGGCAGCGGCTATCTTTCGGGCGGCGACGCAACCCACCTGACCAACATGGCGACCGGCGCGGAGCTGGACGTGACCCCGATCGAGCCGCTGCGGTACACCATGCTGCTTGGCTGCTATGTGCTGGACGATATAGACTACGCCGTGCTCACCGAGGGGCTGACCGACGTATGGCGCGAGGAATATGTGTTCTTTAACGTGACGGATGTGGAGAATAGCTATCCCTTCGCCAAGGCGCTGTTTGATGAGATTGTGGACCGTTCGGGTCCGGAAGTCGAGGTCGGGGACTATTACGACGATGTAGCGGCCGCGCTGGCCGCACAGGCGGGCGAGGTCTACGACTATTCCCCCGAGGCGGCTGCCTCCCGCGGCCTGTTCACGCCGGAGTACAGCGACCGCGATTCCTCCGGCTTCCGCAACTACTGGAAATACATGCCCCAGTTCCGCATCCTCGACCAGAACGACTTCGTCACCACCATGGCGGTGTTCCTCATGCTGTTCATCTTTATCGCCATCGTGTGCTTTGCGGCGGTCATCGTCATCGCATTTACCCGCTGCATGACCATCGCGCTCGTCAATGCCCGCGTGTATGACGACCTGCGACACCTCGGCGCGTCCAACGGCTATCTGTTCCGCTCGGTGCGCGGACAGATCAGTCGGGTGTTCCTCGTCCCCGCGCTGGTCGGCACCGGATTGATCTGGATATTCTATATGATGATCATGTACTTCAACGGCGACCCCCTCGGCTTTACCCGTTCCGAGTTGGCGGGCATGGGCGCGTGCCTGATCGTGGTCGCGGCGGTATCCGCGCTGCTGTATCTCGTGTACCGCGTGACACGGAAAAGCGTGTGCCGCGCGCTGCACATCCATTCCTAAACCATTTTTCACAGGGCGCGCTTTTAAGCGCGCTCTGTTTGTGCTACAATGGGGAGCGTGAGGTGATTGCCATGGAACACATCCTGATCGTTGAGGACGACCCCGCGCTCGGCCGCGGGCTGACGCTTGCGCTGGGCGGCGCGCACGCCTGCACGCTGGCATCCGGCTGCGCGGACGCGCGGCGGGCGCTCGCCGCCGCAACCTTCGACCTTGCCATCTTTGATATCAACCTGCCGGACGGCTCGGGGCTGGCGCTGCTCGAAGAGACGCGCGACACGGGCGGCCCGCCGGTCATCCTGCTGACCGCGAACGACCTGGAAACCGATATCGTGACCGGCCTGACGCTGGGTGCGGACGACTATATCACCAAGCCCTTTTCACTGGCCGTGCTGCGCGCCCGCGTGGAGGCCGCGCTGCGCCGCAACGCCCCCGCCGCCGCGCCCGCTGTGTTCGAACAGGACAGGTTCCGCTTTGATTTCGACCGGCTGGACTTCGCCGTGGAGGGCAGGCCGCTCCAGCTTTCGCAGACCGAGCAACGGCTGCTGCGCCTGCTCGTCGAAAACCGCGGGCATACCCTGCCGCGCGACACGCTGCTCGACCGCATCTGGACGGACGGGGCGGACTATGTGGACGAGAACGCGCTGTCGGTCACGGTCGGTCGGCTGCGGCGCAAGCTGGGCAAAAACGCACCCATCAAAACCGTATACGGCGTGGGGTACAGTTGGGCGGTGGAGACATGAAGTATGTCGCCCTGGCCGCCGTGCTGCTGGCGCTGGCCGTGCTTGTTTACGACCGGCTGCGCCTGCGCCGCACCATGAACAGCCTGGACCGCATGCTGGACGACGCGGTGTGCGGCGCGTTTGTCCCCACGCATTTTGACGAAAGCCGCCTGTCCGCGGTCGAGGCCAGGCTCAAGCGGTATCTGGACGCAAGCGGCACGTCCGCCGCGCGACTTGCCGAGGATCGGGCGCGTGTGCAGGCGCTGATCGCGGATATCTCGCATCAGACCAAAACGCCGATCGCGAACCTGCTGCTGTACGCTGGGCTGCTGGCGGACAAGGGCCTGCCGCCGGATTGCCGCGACTGCGTCGCGCAGCTCACCGCGCAGGCCGAGAAGCTGCAGTTTCTCATCGCGTCACTGGTCAAGGCCGGCCGGCTGGAAACCGGCGCGATCGAGGTACACCCGAAGGAAGCCAGCGTGCAGGCGCTGGTTTCCGCCGCCCTGCGCGAAGCCACGCCTAAGGCTGCGGAAAAGGGCGTTGCGCTCCTTGCGCCGCCGGATACGGCAGCGGCGGCGCGCTTTGACCCCAAGTGGACGCAGGAGGCGCTGGGCAACCTGATCGACAACGCCGTGAAGTACACGCCGTCGGGCGGCTGCATCACGGTGTCGGTCACGCCCTATGAGCTGTTCTGCCGCATCGACGTGGCGGACACCGGCATCGGCCTTGCCGAGGAGGAATGCGGACGGGTGTTCCAGCGGTTCTACCGCTCCCCCGCCGTGCGGGGCGAGCAGGGCGTTGGGCTGGGACTGTATCTCGCCCGCGAAATCGCCGCGGCGAACGGCGGGTATATCAAGGTAGCCTCCCGCCTTGGGGAAGGCAGCACGTTTTCACTGTTTTTGCCCAAAGCGTAGCGGCTGTGGTTGCCGCTCCGCGGAAGCGCATGATGGCACATATGCAGCGCATGTTTGGCCCACTGGCACGGATGATTTGCCCGCGCTTCGCGGGCTGGAAAATTTCGCCGTCTGTGGACGGCGAGGAACTGTGCGCAGGCCGTGAAACTCCCCCGCTGGAGCGCTTCCTCCAGCAATCTAACAAAACTGTTAGATTTCCGACAGGCTCTCGACAGAATTGCATGGTATCGTCTGTATTGTACCCAAGGGTGCGATACAGACTTTTTTCGGGAGGTTCCTTTTATGAAGGTTTTACAGACACAGGCCCTGCGCAAGATTTACGGCGCGGGCGATACCGAGGTGCGCGCGCTCGACGGCGTGGACCTTGCGGTCGAAAACGGCGAATTCGTCGCGGTGGTCGGCACATCCGGCTCGGGCAAATCCACCCTGCTGCACATGCTCGGCGGGCTGGACCGCCCGACGGACGGCAAGGTCTATGTGGACGGGAACGACATCTTCGCGCTGAAGGACGACGAGCTGACCATTTTCCGCCGCCGGCGCATCGGGTTCGTGTTCCAGGCGTATAATCTTGTTCCCGTACTGAGCGTGTACGAAAATATCGTACTCCCCATCGAGCTGGACGGCGGCACGGTCGATCGCGCCTATGTGGACGAGATCATCCGCACGCTGGGGCTGGAAAGCAAGCTGTCCAATCTGCCCAGCCAGCTTTCGGGCGGCCAGCAACAGCGCGTGGCCATCGCCCGCGCGCTCGCCACCAAGCCCGCCATCATCCTGGCGGACGAGCCGACCGGCAACCTGGACAGCAAAACCAGCCAGGACGTGCTCGCGCTGCTCAAGGTGACGAGCGAGAAGTTCGGCCAGACCATTGTGATGATTACCCACAACGAGGAGATCGCCCAACTCGCGCACCGGATCGTCCGCATCGAGGACGGCCGCATCGTCCATTCGTAAGGGGGCGCGCGATATGCTGAACGTTCCCAACAAAAGGTGCATCCGCCGCCTGTCCGACCGCAGCCTCAAGGCGGCGAAAACGCGCAACATCATTGCGGTCATCGCCATCGCGCTGACGACCGTGCTGTTTACCTCGCTGTTCACCATCGCCATGTCCATCAACGACTCGTTCCAGCAGGGCAACTTCCGGCAGGCGGGCGGCGACAACCACGGCACGTTCAAGGACCTGACCGAAGCGCAGGTGGCCGAGCTGCGGGACGATCCCCTCATCCAGGAGTCCGGCACCCGCCTGATGGTGGGCATGACGAGCGACGACCCGCCGTTTAACAAGAGCCATATCGAGGTCAGCTACATGGACCCGACGCAGGCCAAACATTACTTCATCGAGCCGGTCGAGGGCCGCCTGCCCGCCGAGGGTACGGACGAGGCCGCGGCCGACACCCGCGTACTCTCCCTGTTGGGCGTGGAGCCTAAAATCGGCGCAAGGTTCACCCTGCCCATCGCCATCGACGGCAACACCGAGGACGCGCATGTGGTCGAGCGCACGTTCACGCTCTGCGGCTGGTGGGAGTACGACAGCGCCATTACCGCCTCCCACGTCCTGCTGCCCCGCTCGGCGGCCGACGAGCTGTGCGCCCTGTCCACGGGCAGCCCCTATACCGCGACCGGTACCTGGTCGCTCGACGTGATGCTCGCCAGTTCACTGCACATCCGCGAAGACCTGACGCAGATCCTCGCAAACCACGGCTATCAGTGCGAAAACGCCGGAGAGGAGGACTATATCGGCATCGGCGTCAACTGGGGCTATTCGGGCGCGCAGCTTGCCGCGCAGGCCGACCCCATGACCGTCATCGCCATCGCCGCCATGCTGGCGCTCATCATCTTCACCGGCTATCTCATCATCTACAATGTGTTCCAGATTTCGGTCACGGGCGACATCCGCTTTTACGGGCTGCTCAAGACCATCGGCACGACCGGCCGGCAGATTCGCCGCATGATCCGGCGGCAGGCGTACCTGCTTTCGCTCGTCGGCATCCCCATCGGCCTTGCGGGCGGGTATTTCGTCGGCGCGGGGTTGGTGCCGGTCGTCATCTCGCGCTTGGACGGGATGCACGAGACTGTGTCCCTCAGCCCGCTCATCTTTGTGTTTGCAACCGTATTCTCGCTCATCACCGTACGCATCTCCTGCCGCAAGCCGGGCAAAATGGCCGCGCGCGTATCGCCGGTCGAGGCGGTACGCTACACGGACGCAAGCGCGAAAAAGCCGAAAAAGGCAACAGGCCGGCACACTGCGGCAAAGCGCGCGGCCTACGGCGCCAGGCTGCCGCGCATGGCGTGGATGAACCTCGGCCGCAGCCGCGGCAAAACGGTCGTCACCGTCCTTTCGCTCGCGCTCGCGGTGGTGCTCATGCAGCTCACCTACACCTTCGCCATCGGCTTTGACATGGATAAGTACCTCTCAAGCAAGTCGGCGGTCGATTTCGTCGTCGGCGACGCGGCCTACTTCCAGACCGGCGCAGGCTTTACCTCGACCGATGAGGCGGTGCCGGAAAACGTCATTGCGGACATCGACGCACAGGGCGGCGTCACGGACGCGGGCCGCATCTACGGCAAGGTGTCGAACGTGCAGGAGTTCGTCACCGAGGACTGGTTCCGCCAGAGCTGGGGGCAATGGAACTCTCCAGAAACGCTCGACCTCATGGTCGCGGATGAGGAGCGCGACGAAAACGGCCTGCTGGCCGACCGCGTCCAACTTTACGGCATGGAGGATTTCCCGCTTTCCAAACTCGAAGTGTTGGAGGGCGACCTGTCCGCGCTCGCCGACCCCACCGCCAACGCGGTCGCGGCGGTTTATATGTCCGACGACTACGGCGACGCGCAAGAGGGCTCGAACTGGGCGAAGGTGGGTGACAAGGTTCGCCTGCGCTATGTGGAGGAGTTCGAGTACTTTTATTCGGACACCGGCGAAATCATCCCGCCCGAGCAGGTGGACGCGGCTTATGACAGTGGGCGCGGCATCAGCTCGCGCGCCAAGACCTACCGCGACGCGGAATACACGGTCGTGGCCGCAGTGCTCGTCCCCCACTCGCTCGACTACCGCTACTACGGCGCGGACGAGTTCGTGATGGGCGCGGAGCAGTTCAAGCGTGACACGCAGACCAGCTCGGTCATGACCTATGTGTTCGACGTAGCAAACGGCACGGACGGCAGCATGGAGGCCTTCCTCAAGGACTACACCGAAAACGTGCAGCCGCTGTTCGATTACGAGAGCAAGGCGACCTATCAGGCCGAGTTTGACAGCTTCCGCACCATGTTCTTGACACTGGGCCTCGCACTGAGCTTGATCATCGGTCTGGTCGGCGTTTTAAACTTCTTAAACGCGGTGTTGACCGGCATCATCACCCGCCGGCACGAGTTCGCCGTCTTGCAGGCTATCGGTATGACCGGAAAGCAGCTCAAACGCATGCTCATGCTCGAGGGGCTGTACTACGCCCTGCTCGCGCTCGCACTGAGTCTTGCGCTCAGCGTGACGCTCGGGCCGCTGGTGGGCGCCGGCTGCTCGACCGTGTTCTGGTTCTTCACCTATAAATTCTCCATCCTGCCCCTCGTGCTGCTACTGCCGGTGTTCGCCGCGCTGGGGCTGCTCATCCCGCTCGCCACCTACCGCAGCACCGCGCGGCTGAGCGTGGTCGAGCGGCTGCGCACAGATGAATAAAACCACCGCTTGACTTTACCATCCCCCCGTGCTACAATGATACCGCTCACTCGGAGGGCGAGTCATTCGCGGGAAATGATAAGCCGGATAAGGTGACAGGCTGGGATGCCTGTTCCTTATCCGGCTTTTTTAACGCCCGCAAAGGGAGGTTCAAACACATGAATTTGCTGACAGACAGCATTCGTCCGCTGTACTTCCGGTATCTGGCCGCAGCGTTCGGCAGCGCGCTCATCAGCTCGATTTACGGCATCGTGGATATGGCGATGGTCGGCCAGTACCAGGGGCCGGATGGCACGGCGGCCCTGGCCGTGGTCGCGCCGGTATGGAACATCATTTACAGCTTCGGCCTGCTGGCGGGCATCGGCGGGTCGGTGCTGTTCTCCACGCTGCGCGGCAGCAAGGGTATGCGGCACGAGGATGAAAACGAGTACTTTACCGCCGCGCTCGGCCTTGCGGTGCTGTTCTCCGTGCTTTGGTGGGGCATCGTCGCGTTTTTCGACGCGCCCATGCTGCGGCTGTTCGGCGCGTCGGACGCGCTGCTCCCACTCGCGCAGGATTACCTGCTGCCCATCAAATTCACCGTTCCATTTTTCCTGTTCAACCAGATGCTCGCCGCATTCCTGCGCAACGACGGCAGCCCCGCCCTGGCGACTGCAGGCGTGCTGGCTGGCGGTATCTTCAACGTCTTTGGCGACTGGTTTTTCGTATTCGCCTGCGATATGGGCATTTTCGGCGCGGGCTTGGCGACCGCGATCGGCGCGGGCATTTCTTTCTGCGTGATGCTGACGCACTTTTTTTCGCGCCGCTGCACGCTGCGGCTGGTGCGCCCGAAGCGGATACTGCTCCAGACCCAGCAAATCCTTGTCACCGGCTTTTCCACGTTTTTCATCGATGTGGCCATGGGTATCCTCACCATGCTGTTCAACCGCCAGATCATGCGCTATATCGGCACGGACGGCCTGGCGGTCTACGGCATAATCGTCAATATCAGCACCTTTGTCCAGTGCTGCGCGTACAGCGTAGGACAGGCCGCGCAGCCCATTCTCTCGCGCAACCTCGGCGCGCGGGCATGGCGGCGTATCCGGCAGACGCTGCGCTATGCGCTGTATGCTGTGGCGTTTTTCAGCGTCTTCTGGACCGCGCTGGTGCTCGCCGTCCCCAACGGGTTCGTGCGCGTGTTCATGTCCCCGACCGAGAGCGTGCTCGCCGCCGCGCCCGCCATCATGCGCAGCTATGGCATCTCGTTCCTGCTGTTGCCGCTTAACATCTTCTCCACCTACTATTTCCAATCCCTGATGAAGCCGGGCGCGGCGTTTATCGTGTCGGTCGCCCGAGGGCTTGTCATCAGCGGCGCGCTGATCTATGCGCTGCCCGCGTTCGCCGCGCCCGGGGCGCTGTGGTTCGCCATGCCGGTGACCGAGCTGATCGTGGCGGTATTCGTCGTGCAGCGCATGGCGCGCTACACCCGCACGCTCGGCAAAGCGCCCGCCCCGTCCACCTCCCGCTGACCGCACCTCAAAAGAAATGACCGCCCGCGGGCGGTCATTTCTTTTGAGGTGCATGCTTTTCGGCAAAGCCTATTTGAATATTTTGATCGTCCCCTGCTCATTGAGGTAGCGTAGCAGCGACAGGCCAATCGGGAACCCGAACAGGCCGACCACGCCGAACAGCTGTGCGCCGAGGAACAGACTCGCAAGCGTCGCCACCGGATGCAGGCCAAGCTGGCTGCCCACGATCTTGGGTTCGATGATATTGCGGATGATCGTGACCACGATATATACCGCGAACAGCGCCAGCGCGAGCTTGAACTCGCCCTGTATCGCCGTGATGGCTGCCCATGGGATCATGATGCCGCCTGTACCGAGCACGGGCAGGATGTCAAAGACCGCAATCAGCAGCGCAATCACCACCGCGTTTTCGATCCCGACGACCGTCAGGCCGATGGACAGCTCTACAAATGTGATCGACATGATGAGCGCATACGAACGGATGCAGACGAACAGCGTACCTGTGACATAGGTCTTGATCTCCCAAAACACCTCCTGCGCCTTTTCGCTCATCTGACGGATAAAGAAACCGGTGATGCGGTCGTAGTCCATAGCGATAAAAAACGTGGAAATAATCATGAGCAGGAGCTTGATGAACAGCCCGGGCAGGGAACCCGCCAGGCTGTACAGCACGCTGATCGTTCCGGCGGACAGGCTGGACACCAGCTGGCCGAGCGATTCCACGAACTGCCCCCAGAGTTGTTCCAGGGAAGCGATCAGGGATTCGTCAATACTCAGGACGGACTGCTCAATTCCGCTGAAAATGCTCATGAGCACAGGCTCCACCCGCGCGGTGTAAAAGCCGGGCAGCCCACGCAGGAAGTCTCCGGCAGCGGAAAACGCCTTGATCCCCAGCAGCGCCAGCAGCAACCCAATGGTGCAGTAAAATACCAGCACCAGCGCGATCGCCGCCGCTTTCCGGCTGATATGCAGCTTATGCGAGGCAAAGCGGATCGGCCGCTTGAGCAGGTAGGCAAGCACGAAGCCGATCACGAACGGCGCGAGCAGCGGCAGCGCGTATTTGAGCAGCACGACCGCGAGCAGCAGCATGATGCCGAAATACAGGGTATTGACGATAAACGTTCTTTTTTTATCCAGATTCATGGAAACACTCCCAGCCGCGCGCAGGGCAGACAACAGAAAAAGGCATGCCCCGCCGCCCCTTCCTCCAAGGGGACAGGTATGCCTTGCTTACTCCTTATCGGTGTGGTTTACTGTTCGTCCGCAGGATTGTCAGCGGTGTCATTCCTGGTTTATGCGGTCCCTTTCGCGGCATTTTTCCTTATTATAGCGGCGGCGTCCCTCCCTGTCAACCGAAGGCGGACAATATTAACCGCATCTTAACGGCCGGACGGCATGTCGCCGCACAAACAGAAAAGGCGCGGATGCCCCGCGCCTTTTCCGCTTATTCCATTCTTCCGCTCAGGTGCATGACACTTCCCGTCAGCGCCTGTCCGGAGTGACCCAGCCGCGTGAATACCTCGGCCGGCACCCAGCTCACGCCATCCACTTCGTAGGAGGCCGCCCCCAGCGCCAGGCCGCTGCCGCCGTCGCCCAAGCTGTACCGGTCCTCTCCCAGCCAGATATCCGCTGCGGCGCTTCCGTCCAGTGAGAGCCGAACGCTCTCATCCACTCCATCCCAGGATACGGTATAGCCCAGCGCCTCCGCGACCGCGCGCACCGGCACCATCGCCACGCCATTTTCCACACGGCCCTGCGCGATTGCAATATCGCCGCCAGTCAGGATGGTAAACGTCCGGTCCTGCTGGGGCAGAAGCACGACTTTCTGCGCGGCCGTCTGCCCGGGCATGGACAACGCCACGATGTCATACCAAGCGACGACCGTTGCCCCCATATGCAGGTCCGCGGCCTCCGCCGCCTCGCCATACAGCGTCTGCACCGGCGTCTGCGCGTCCACGCTGACGACCAAACCCGCGTTATCGGTCAGGAAGCGCACCGTTTCATCGCGATACAACACCTCCACATCCAGCAGGTGCGGCGTAACGCCCTCGTCCGGATGGGTGACGACCAGTTCCGCATGGGTCTGCGGCGGGATGCTTCGGGTCATCTCCGGCTCATAGGTGACAAGCAGGGTGTCACCGGTTTGCAGCGCGTCTGTCTGGCCGCTTACATCGGTCATACGCTTTACCGTGCCATCCCGCGCGTCCGCCAGAAAGGTATCCTCGCCCAGCATGAGCGTCAATTCATCCCAGGTGTCGGTCTTAACGGTGATCCGCGGCACCAGCGTGATATCCCCCTCATGAACCGAGGTATGCACCTCCACGATCTCCGCCTGCTCCGTGATCCGATAGGGCTGCGGCTGGTATGGCTCTGCGGGCTGTTCCGCCGCGCCTGCGGCCGTCCCTAGCAGCATCGCGCCAAGAACGCCTGCTATGATTCTCTTCATACGAGTCTCCTCCTTTTTCGTTGTGCCTTTTTGACGGAGCGCGCCCGCCTAAGGTTCCATGTTTTTCAATCGAAGTCAAATTTTTTTGCCGCACGGACGGAAAAAAGCACCCGAAAGCTTTGGCTTTCGGGTGCTTGCCTGTTCTGCGGAAATACAGACGTTAGCGCTTGGAGAACTGCGGAGCGCGGCGTGCAGCCTTGAGGCCGTACTTCTTGCGTTCCTTCATGCGCGGGTCACGGGTCAGGAAGCCCGCCGCCTTGAGCGCGGGGCGGTACTGCTCAGCGTCCGCCTGCAGCAGCGCGCGGGCGATGCCGTGACGGATCGCGCCGGCCTGACCGGTAAAGCCGCCGCCGGAAACCGTGCATTCCACGTCGAATTTGCCGGCGGTGCCGGTCGTCTCAAACGGCTGACGGCAGACCATCTTCAGCGTCTCAAGGCCGAAGTAGTTGTCGATCGTGCGGTTGTTGATCTTGATCTCGCCGGTGCCGCCCGGGAACAGACGAACGCGGGCAACGGAGGACTTTCTTCTGCCGGTGCCGTAGAAATAAGCTTTCTTAGGTGTATACATCAGTTGGTTCCTCCCTTACTTTTCCCAGTTCTCGGGCTTCTGCGCCTGATGGTTGTGGTTCTCGCCCGCGTAAACCTTGAGACGGGTCGCGGACTGACGGCCGATCGAGTTCTTCGGCAGCATGCCCTTAACGGCCAGCTGCATCGCGAACTCCGGCTTCTCCGCCATCAGGGTCTTGTACTGGACCTCTTTCAGGCCGCCGACCCAGCCGGTGTGGTGGCGGTAATACTTCTGGGTGAGCTTCTTGCCGGTCAGAACCGCCTTGTCCGCGTTGATCACGATAACGAAATCGCCGCAGTCAACATGGGGGGTGAACTCAGCCTTGTGCTTGCCGCGCAGCAGCATGGCGGCGGTAGCGGCGGTGCGGCCGAGCGGCTTGCCCGCGGCGTCCAGCACATACCACTTACGCTCGACAGTCTCTGCCTTAGCCATAAAAGTAGACATGTTTTCTTCCTCCGTTTTTTATATCAAAAGTAATTTGACAACATTTTCATGCGCTCCAAGCGAGCATATCTATTAAAACATATCATTTCCGGCAAGTCAAGCGGTTTTTTCAAATTTTATCTGCAATCCACAATATTCTCCGTTTATCTCTTGTTTTCTCTTTCATGCTCACCATTTCTCGTTTTGCATTTCAAATTTTGTATTTGCTTCCGCGCGCGTTTTCTGATATAAATAATAGGTATTTAACGGAAACGAGGCCGCATCATGCAGAAAATGCTTTCCTACGTCCGCCGCGCGGTGGACCACTACCATATGATTGAAGAGGGCGACCGCATCGCGGTTGGCGTGTCAGGCGGCAAGGATTCGCTCGCGCTGCTCGTCGCGCTGGCGAAGTTGCGGGCATTTTACCCCCAAAAATTCGAGATCGTGGCCATCACGCTCGAGATGGGCTACGCGGAGATGGATTTCTCTCCGGTCCAGGCGCTGTGCGACGAGCTGGGCGTGGAATATATCCGCATCCCGACCCAGATTGGCCCGATCATCTTCGATATCCGCAAGGAGGAGAACCCCTGCGCGCTGTGCGCCAAGATGCGCCGTGGCGCGCTGCACGAAGCCGCGAAGGCCGCCGGCTGCAAAAAGGTCGCGCTCGGCCACCACTTTGACGACGTGGTGGAGACCTATATGCTTTCGCTGTTTTATGAGGGCCGCATCTCCTGCTTCCAGCCGGTAACCTTTCTTGACCGCACTGGAATCACGCTCATCCGGCCGCTGCTGTATACGCCGGAGTACTATGTCCGCTCGTTCGCCGCGCGGCATGTGCTTCCGATCGTGCATAACCCCTGCCCCGCGGACGGCAACACCAAGCGGCAGGAGATCAAGGACCTGCTTAAAAGCCTTGAACAGACCATGCCCGGCCTGCGCGAGCGGATTTTCGGCGCGATCCAGCGCTACCCGCTGAAGGGCTGGGCGCCCGACCGCACGCGCACCCCCAAACGGCCCAAATAGAAAAACCGCCCTGGGCGGTTTTTTTCATTTTTTACACAAATCCCTTTGAGTTCCGTCCGGTTTTATGTCATACTGGAATCAGACCAAACCACATGCAGAAAGAGGCGTTTTCATGGACAACCGCACCGAAAGACAGAAATACCTGCGCCTGCTCGCACAACAGTATCCCAACGTGCGCGCGGCCAGCAGCGAGATCATCCACCTACAGGCCATCCTCAGCCTGCCCAAGGGCACCGAGCATTTCATGAGCGATCTGCACGGCGAGGCCGAGGCTTTCGTGCATATCCTGAACAACGCTTCGGGCGCTGTGCGGGAAAAGGTGGACATCGTGCTGCGCGACGCTCTGCCCGCGGACGAGCGCGCGCGGCTCGCCACGCTCATCTATTATCCGGAGGAAAAGCTTTCCGAGCTGGCCGACGCGGCCCCTAACCGCGCGGAGTGGTACCGCATCACCCTGCGCCGGCTGATCGAGATCTGCCGCCTGTGCGCCTCCAAATATACGCGCGCCAAGGTGCGCCGCGCGCTGCCCGTCTGGAACGGTGACATCATCAACGAGCTGCTCAACAAAAACAATGATATCTTCAACAAGCGCGAGTATTTCGACACGGTTATCGCCTCCATCATCGAAACCGACTGCGCGGAGGAATTCATCATCTCCATGTGCAACCTGATCAAGCGCCTGGTCGTCGACCACCTGCACATCGTGGGCGATATTTTTGACCGCGGCCCGCGCGCGGACATCATCATGGACCTACTGATGGAGCACCACTCGGTCGATATCCAATGGGGCAACCACGACGTGCTGTGGATGGGCGCCGCCACGGGCAGCCGCACCTGCATCGCAACCGTCCTGAGCAACTCGATCACCTACAACAATCTGGATGTCATCGAGACCGGCTACGGCATCAGCCTACGCCCGCTCGCGCTGTTCGCGGATGAAACCTACCGCAGCTCGGACATATCCTGCTTTCTCCCCAAGACCGTGGAGGAGGGCGAGCAGTCCAAGGTGGATGTCACCCGCGCCGCGCGCATGCACAAGGCAATCGCGGTCATCCAGTTCAAGCTGGAGGGTCAGACCATCATGCGCAACCCCTCGTTCCGCATGGACGACCGCTTGCTGCTCGACAAAATCGACTTCTCAGGCGGCACGGTGCGGCTCCCCTCGGGCGTTTACCCGCTGCGCGACTGCGATTTCCCGACCATCGACCCTGCCGACCCCTACCGCCTGTCCGAAGCCGAGGCCGAGCTGATGGGGCAGCTCAAAAACTCGTTCCTGCGCAGTGAAAAGCTCCAGCGTCATATCCGCTTCCTCTATTCCAAGGGCGGGCTGTACAAGTGCTTCAACGGCAACCTTCTGTACCACGGCTGCATCCCGATGGACGACAGGGGAGAATTCCTCACGTTCTCGTTCGGCGGGAAAACGCTTTCCGGCAAGGCGCTGATGGACTGGTGCGAAACCGCCGCGCGACAAGGCTATTATGCCCGCGAGGGAACGCCGGAGCGGCAGTTCGGCAAGGATTTCCTATGGTTTTTGTGGTGCGGGCGCAACTCCCCCTCGTTCGGCCGCGACCATATCGCAACGTTTGAGCGCCGCCTGATCGCCGATCAGGCGACCTGGGCCGAGCCAAAAAACCCCTACTATTCCTTCTACAACGAGGACGCCGTGTTCGTGCGCATTCTGCGCGAATTCGGGCTGGAGGGCGAGCACTGCCATATCGTCAACGGCCATGTGCCGGTCAAGACCAAGGACGGGGAAAGCCCGATCAAGGCGGGCGGCCGCCTGATCGTGATCGACGGCGGCTTCTGCCGCGCGTACCAGCCCACCACCGGCATCGCGGGCTATACGCTGGTATACGATTCCTGGGGCATCCACATCACGGCACACGAGCCGTTTCCAGGCAGACGCAACGCCATTCGGGACAACAAGGATATCCTGTCCACCTCCATGGCGTTCGACCGGTCGGAAAACCGCATCCGCATCAGCGAGACCGACAACGGCCGCGCGCTTCAGCAGACGATCGACGACCTCAAGGACCTGCTGGCCGCGTTCCGGCGCGGCGAGATCAAGGAGGATAACAGCGGCGCCGAATAAGCGCCGCCCGTCCGTCCACGCACAGCAAAAAACCGCAGCCTGACGGCTGCGGTTTTTTCATAGCAACGCTTACTCCGCTACGGCGATCGAGCGGAAATTTTCCAGATAATAGTCCGCGTTTTCATCATCCATGATTACGCAGACCAGATTGCCGACGCTGTCGATCTTGACGTTTTCGTCCGCCACGCCCACGCAGATCCACTTGCGCGGGTCCACGCTTTCGGCCAGCTTGCTCTTGGCCGCGTCCACGTCCGCACCGTCCGCAAGGCGGAGCAGGACCACCGAGTGCGCCTGCGAGGTGATCGCGGACTCGGAGGCAAGGCCGGCCTCAAACGCGATATCCTCGGTGCCGAGGTACCACTGCAGCCCTCGGCTCATGCCGTCCGCGCCCATGCCGCTGTACAGCGGAGTCTGCATGACCATGCCGCCGTACGGCTTATTGCCATAGACCTTTTCCATCAGCGAAACCAGAGCGGCGTCCGCCTCCGGCTCCTGCGGTTCCTCCGGCGACTGAGGCTCGTCGGATTTCTTGTAGCCCCATTCCGCTTCGCCGTAGGGCTTCATAAACAGGTCGTAGTACTCATCATAACGGGCGGCGTAAACACTCTCGATCTGCGGGTCGAATGTATAGGCTGTGCCGTCGATTGTGATCTCGGTCCAAGCGTGTACCGATTCGCTGCCCTTGGGGCTGACGCCCGTGCCGACGACCGTCTTGGCATCATAGCCGACCTGGCGCGCCAGATAGGTGAACAGGGATGCCCAGGAGTAGCAGTTTCCCCTGCCCGTTTTGAGCATGTTGATCGCCTGCTCGATCTCCCAGCCGGCCTTGGAGGTATCGACCTCGCCAATGCCCAGATAGCCAAACGAACCCTTGGCGTACAAGTATACCGCCCTCAGGCGCTCCATCTGGGTCAATCCGTCCTTCAGCACGTTGCCCACCGCCGGAGCGAGCAACCGATCCAGCTCCTCCGAGCCGGTCGTGTAGCGGCCGTTACGGTCCAGCTCCAGATTGTCGATCACCACGTTGTGATCAAACTGCCCGTCCGCGTTGACATGGAACAGCATGCCGCTTATGTTCTGCCAACCTTCCGCCAGACCGGAAACCTCCCTGTCAAAGCCGGTCCAGCTCTCGATCCCGTCGGTTATCTCATATTCGTGGTCTGTGGTCGCTTCCAGCATGTCCAGATAAGCCCAGTGCGTATCCGGCACGTCCGGCATGATGCGGATGCCCTCGCTGGTAGCAGCCGTCACCGCGTCGCCCGCACGGCCCAGCACGCGGTTGAGGATGGCGACGGTTTCCGCGCGGGTGATCGGGTCGTCCGGCCGGAACAGGCCGGACGGGTCGCCGGAGATCCAGCCCTGCGCCAGCGCGGTCTGCACCGCGCCGTGCGCCCAGTGGGAGGCGGGTACGTCGGCAAACGTCCGCTCCGTGCCGATATCATCATGCGGGAAGCGCGCGAGGATGGTGACGAACTCCGCGCGGGTAATCGCCATGTCCGGCAGGAACGTGCCGTCCGCATAGCCGCTCACCAGGCCGAAGCCAGCCATCTGGCGCACCGCGTCCGCGTACCACGCGGAAACGTCCACATCCGTGAACAGATGATCCCCGTTTGCCGCTTTTGTGGTCAGGAGTGAAGCGATCAGCTTGCACGCCTCCGCGCGGATGATCGGGATATCCGGCCGGAACGTGCCGTCCGCATAGCCGTTCATATACTGCATGTGGTCGGCCGTATTAAGCTGCGGCACGGGCGCGCCGTCTGTTTCATTCGAGGCGGCGGCGCATGCGGAAATCGGCAGTGTCGTTACCGCCATCAGCGCCGCAAGCGAAGCCGCGGTCAGTCTTTTTTTCATGTGTTTGGGATTCCCCTTTCCTGATTCTCTGGAGGGTTAGACGGAGCCGCCGCCGTCCGGTTCCCTGTCCCCCGCGTTTTTTTGTGTTTTTTCCGTTTTATCCTGCTGCTCCGCCTCATCCGGATCAAGCACGATGGGGATAAGCGACGCCGCCAGCTTCCCCCTGCCGCGGGTCTTGACGTAAAAGAACCCGATCGCGGAAAAAATGACCGCGCCGACAAAATTCACCAGCAGATCCTTCATCGTGTCGATCAGGCCGATATCCAGATAGCCGCCTGGGAACTGCATCCAGTCCTTCCCGTTAACGATCAGGCTCTCGATCGGTTCATGCACGACCGTGTTGAGACCCGTGGGGTTGAGGGACACGGAATTGACCGTTTGGACGAGGAAATCCTTTTGCATATCCGTTCCGAAAAACTGATCCATGCCGAATTCAAAAAACTCCCACAAAACGCCAACCGTCATGGAAAAGCAGAACGCCACGATCGCCAGGAACAGCGGCGACAGCTTAAAGGAAAACCGCTCACTCCGGTTGAACAGATCGATCAGGGAGAAGCCGACCGCCGCGACCAGAAAGCCGTTGATAGTGTGCAGCATGGTGTCCCAGCCGGGTATGATCGTATAAAACGAGTTGATTTCGCCCAGTATTTCCGCCGCATAGATAAAGCAGTAGATGATCCCCTCCATCAAAGGCGGGATATCGATTGCCAAGCTGCGCTCGATCAGCATGGGTACGCAGAACAGGATCAGCGCGAGCAGCGCCACGAACATATTCTCATAGCGGTGCATGAAAGCCGAACGGATGAACGTCAGAATGATAAAAAAGGACAGCACGCCGCGGATGGTCAGCCGCCGCCGCACCCGCCTGCGCGTTTCTACCGCGCTTTCTGCCTTTGCCGGTTTATTTCTTCTTTTGAACATGAGCTCTCCTCTCCGCCGGTCTGTGATTTCCAACTATCATACAGTATAGCATACCACGCGGCAAAAGGAAAGGATGCTTTCCCCGCTCTTTTTTGTCCGCCGCCCTGCCGGCCGCCTCCCCCAAATTTTATTTCGTTTCAATCCGGCTCTTGACAAATAGCGCGCCGGCGGTTACAATAAAAGCGTTATCCGCGGGTGTAGTTCATCGGTAGAACGGCAGCTTCCCAAGCTGCATAGGTGGGTTCGACTCCCATCATCCGCTCCATATCCCGAAAGGCCCCCCTGAAAACAGGGGGGCCTTGTTTTACCGGCTTGCCCTTCCGGCGCTGGTCGGGATGCATTCCCTTATCGCCATACCGCTATCCATATGCGGTTCGCCAGGGCGTGCAGCCCGTCCTCCAGCCTTGCGGCCACGGCGCTCAGAAGCAGCCATGCCAAGCTGTAAGGCAGGCAGATCTGCCCCATAAAATTGAGGGGCATATCGCTGTAATCCCACACATTCCATCCCAGCCACCTGTTTACGATCAGCCCCGTCGCCAGTTCCAGCAACGTCACCGCCGCCGCGCCGGCCGCAGCCTGCGCCCAGAGCGGCGGCGCGCAGCCCTGCCGCTCGTTGAGCCGCCCGATCACGACAAAGCACACGCCGCCCAGCAGCAGCATGGTCGGATGGCTGCGGCCGCGCCACAACACCTCTATCCCCATGTAGACCAAGCCGCCCAACACGCCGAACACGGCATGCTCCACAACCGATCGCTTCATTTCTTCCCCCTCCTGCCGCCTGTCTAACCGCCTGATCGTCGAAATCCTGCGTTTTTTGTGGAAAAACAAAATTCCCTGTGGTATAATGCCTTATATCCTAACCAATGCTTCAAGGAGTGTCTATGAGTCAGCCTCTTTACCCCCGCCGGCCGCAGCGCCGCGCGAAAAAATCCAGGCGGCTGCTGCTGTTGGCGCTGGCCGCTGTTTTCCTCGTGTCTACCGCAGTAACCATATTCGTGGCATACCACGCCCACCACAGCATCATCAAAAACGCGCTCGGCCTGCGCAATATCCAGGTGGATCATGTCCTGCTGCAGACCGGCAGCCCGTTCTATACATATGAGGACAGCGGAAAAAATATTATCGCCTCGCCGGGCATCGACGTTTCCACCTTCCAAGGGGAAATCGACTGGCAGGCGGTCAAGGAATCGGGCGCGGAATTCGCCATCATCCGCGCCGCCTACCGCGGCTATGAAACCGGCCGGCTCGTGCCGGACGATACGTTTGAAAAAAATATCCAGGGCGCCGCGGACGCCGGCCTGCAGGTGGGCGTCTACCTTTACTCCCAGGCCCTGAACGAAGCCGAGGCCGAGGAGGAGGCCGATTACCTGCTCGATTTGATCCGCGACTATCCGGTCGGGTATCCGGTTGTATACGACCAGGAGGAATACTCAGCGGGTCAGACGCGGACGGACGGCCTGAGCGGCGAACAGGCGACGCTGAACGCGTTCGCTTTCTGCCGGCGCATTTACAAGGCCGGCTACTTGCCCATGATCTATGTCAATACCGACTGGGCGCACAATATGTACGATATGGAAAAGCTCGACCACTATCCGGTCTGGTATGCGGACTATACGGCAAGCCCCTCCCTTCCGGGCGGCTTCGCCATGTGGCAGTATACGGACGAGGGCCGGATTTCCGGCATCGAAGGGCCGGTCGACCTGAACCTGCTGTTCCTGCCCGCGGAATGAGCATCCGGCAAACCAGCCTCCTGCGGAGGCTGGTTTTTTTATAAATCCCCCAATCATGGGAGCCTATGCCGTAAAAGGCTGATATTACCACGCCTGCTTGAGATTATAATTGCTATCCCCGCATAATCCTGTTACAATAAAAACAAAGACAGTGTGCGGTCCTTTCACATGTGCCGCCGCGTACCGGCGCGGCGCGCCGCACAGCGCCCCAACCGCATCAGGACAAGGAGGAATATTATGAACACAGCGGGTACGATCCCCTCCGCCGAGGATATCAAGCGCGTTAAAGGGCTTGGCTTCCTGCGGGATAAGAACACAAAGGATTGCTTTAACGGCCGCGTCATCACCCGTAACGGTAAGATCACCGCCGCGGAAAGTCGCGCGATCGCCGAAGCCGCCGAGCGCTTCGGCAACGGCGAAATCGCCATGACCACCCGCCTGACCGTCGAGATCCAGCATGTCCCCTATGACAATATCGAGCCGATGCGCGCGTTCCTCAAGGAGCACGGCCTGGAAACCGGCGGCACCGGCCCAAAGGTCCGGCCGGTCGTTTCCTGCAAGGGTACAACCTGCCAGTACGGCCTGATCGATACCTATGCGCTCTCGCGCGAGATACACGACAAGTTTTTTATCGGCTGGCATGAGGAGCGCCTGCCGCACAAGTTCAAGATCGCGGTCGGCGGCTGCCCGAACAACTGCGTCAAGCCCGACCTGAACGATATCGGCGTCATCGGCCAGCGTGTACCCGCCCACGATATGGACAAGTGCCGCGGCTGCAAGGTCTGCCAGATCGAAAAGGCCTGCCCGATCGGCGCCAGCAAGCTGGGCGACGGCAAGCTGGATTTCAACAGCGAGGCTTGTAACCACTGCGGGCGCTGCTACCAGAAGTGTCCGTTCGGCGTAGTCGGCGCCAAGGTGCAGGGCTATGCGGTCTATATCGGCGGGCGCTGGGGCAAGCGCACCGCTATGGGCCGCAAGCTCGACCGCATTTTCACCGATAAGGACGAGGTGCTCGCGGTCATCGAACGCGCGCTGACGCTGTTCCGCGACCAAGGCAGGCAGGGCGAGCGCTTTTCGGACACCATCGCCCGCCTGGGCTTTGAAACCGTGCAGCAGCAGCTTCTCGCGGACTGAGCTTCCCTGTTTTTTCGGGCTTCCCCCAAAAGGGAAGCCCTTTTTATTGCTTTTTTTGTTTTGGTATGCTAATATTTAGTTAGTATAAGTAACTGATGGAAAGGCGGTGCATATATGGCCAGCGCAGAGCAGCTCAATTCCTTTCTGGTCGATATGTTCGGCCGCATCAATAAAATTGAGGAGCGCGTCATGGCAGAAGGCCTGGGCAGCGCGGTTTCGATCACCGAAATCCATATCATCGAAAAAATCGGAGCGCTTGAGCCGATCCGCATGAGCGAGGTCGCGCGCTCAATCGGCGTCACGCTGGCCACCCTGACCGTGGCCTGCGACAAGCTGGAGGCAAAAGATCTCGTGCGGCGCTCGCGCGACAAAAGCGACCGTCGCGTGGTCAACGTCACGCTCACCGACAAGGGTCGCGCGGCTTACGAATACCACCGCGCGTTCCACGACCGCATGATCGCGTCGGTCATGGACACGCTCTCGCCCGAGCAGGCTGCTATTCTGGCGCAGAGCCTGGAAAAGCTGCAGGACTTCTTCCAGCAGGAAGAGGCCGGAATGGGGGGCGCCGCAAATGGATAACCTGATTTTCTGTCTCAACGCCACCGTACCAATTTTTGTCCTGATTATTTTGGGCAAGCTGCTGCAGCGGTGGCATTTTTTCTCTCCCGCCACGATGAAGGATATGGACAACCTGGTGTTCAAATTGCTGCTGCCCATTTCTCTCTTCCGCAGCATCTCCTCTAACAGCATCGCCGAGCAGTTCGACCTGCGTTTTTTCCTGTTCTGCTTCTGCGCGACGCTGCTCTCGTTCTTCGTGATCTGGGCGGGCGCGAGCCTGCTGCTGCCCGAAAAGGCCATGGTCGGCGCGTTCACCCAGGGTGCTTTCCGCGGCTCCCAGGCGATCCTCGGCATGGCTTTTATGATGAACCTTTACGGCAACGCCGGCCTGGTGCCGTTGATGATCCTGGCAAGCGTACCACTGTTCAATATTTTCTCGGTCGTTGCGCTCACGCTGAGCGCCGCCGAACCCTCTCAGAAAAAGGGGCTTGCGGGCCGCACGCTTCACGGCGTAGTCACCAACCCCATCATCCTCGGCATCCTGATCGCGCTGCCGTTCTCTTTCCTGCAGGTCGAGTCCCCCGCCATGGTGGCCAAAACGCTCGACGCGCTGGCAAACTGCGCCACGCCACTCGCCCTGCTCAGTATCGGCGCGAGCTTTGAGGGCGCCAAAGCGTTCAAGAAGATCGTACCAACCTCGGCTGCGTCGTTCATCAAGCTGGTCGGCCTGCCGATCGTGTTCCTGCCGGTTGCTGTCTGGATGGGCTTCCGCGGGCAGGCGCTTGTGACCATCCTGATTATGCTTGGCACGCCCGCCCCTCCGGCCGGCTACGTTATGGCGAAAAAGCTGCACGGGGATGCGGAACTCGCCTCCTCCATCGTTGTTGTGACCACCGCGTTCAGCGCGGTGACGCTGACCGTACTGCTGTACATCGTACGCGTGCTCGGACTGGTCTGACCGCCGTGTCCGCACGCAGCCAAAAGGAGTCTTTACCATGGATATTATTGTCAAAAAATTTGAGCCGTCGCTGAATGCGGCGGCGGTCGCAATCTGGAACGAGGTCGTCGAGGAGGGCATGGCTTTCCCGCAGACCGAGACGCTCGATCATCCCTCCGGTCTGGCGTTCTTTAGCGAGCAGTCCTTTACCGGCGTTGCGGTCGATCAGGAGAGCGGCCAGGCCGTCGGCCTTTATATCCTGCATCCCAACAACGTGGGCCGATGCGGCCACATCTGCAACGCGAGCTATGCCGTAAAAAGCGGGCTGCGCGGGCAGCATATCGGGGAGACGCTCGTGCGGCACTGCATGGAAGCCGCCAAGGACCTCGGCTTCCGTGTGCTGCAATTCAACGCGGTCGTCCGCACCAACGCGCCCGCGCTCGCGCTGTACCGGCGGCTCGGCTTTGTACAGCTCGGCATCATCCCCGGCGGCTTCCGCAGGAAGGACGGCCGATACGAGGATATCATCCCGCACTACCATGTTCTGTGACCGTATATATCATTGACATTATCCCTTCATACTGGTATTGTAAAGATAACAATGCCAGCATGGAGGGATTTGCTATGCCGGATTTTTCTGCGATGGATGTACTGCGTTTTTTTGACCGCCGCCCGCGCGAGCTTGAACTGTACCAGGCTTTTGCCGCCAAGGTGCTGGCTGCCCGTCCGGATACCCATATCCGCGTGCTGAAAAGTCAGATCACCCTGGAAAACCGGCACGGGTTTGCGTTTGTCTCCCTGCCGCGCCGCAAGGTCGGCGAGCCGTCTGTCGTGGTCAGCATCGGGCTGCCGTACCGGATATCCTCACCGCGCATCTGGATGGCGGTCGAGCCGTACCCCAACCGATGGACGCACCATCTACTTCTCTCAGATGAGACACAGCTCGATGCGGAGCTGATGGGCTGGATAACAGAAGCCGCCGCATTTGCGGCGGCCAAATAAGCCCACTTTTGGCCACACCCTGCAAGGAGGTTCTATGCTCACCTATCATCTCGATCCGCACGCCAAAACCCCGCTGTATGAACAACTCTACCGCGCGGTGCGCGCGGATATTATGTCCGGCACGCTCGCGGGCGGCGAACGCCTGCCCAGCAAACGGCAGCTCGCCGCCAACCTGCGCATCAGTCAGATCACGGTCGAAACCGCTTACAGCCAGCTTCTGGCCGAAGGTTATCTGGTTTCCGAGCCGCGGCGCGGCTATTTTGTGCAGCGTCAGCTCGCTGTGCCGGCCGCCCCGCCCCGCGTTGCGGCTGCGCAGGCACCGCAGCGTAACGCTCCGGAGCCGGTCTGCCGTTATGATTTCCGCACCAACATCGTGGACAACGGCTGCTTCCCGTTTTCCACCTGGGCGCGCTTATCGCGCAGCGTGCTGAGCGAATACTCCGACCGCCTGCTGCGCGTGACCGACCCCTGCGGCGCGTCTGAGCTGCGCGCGGAGATCGTTCGCTACCTGTACGATTTTCGCGGAATCAACGTGTCGCCGGACAATATTCTGGTGGGCGCGGGGTCGGAATACCTGATGCATCTGGTCATCCAGCTTTTGGGCCGCGACCGTGTGTACGCATTGGAAAACCCCGGCTACCGCAAGCTGTACCAGATCTTCGCGGTGAACGGCATCACAGCGCGCCCGATCCCGCTGGACAAGCAGGGCCTGCGCGCGGATGCGCTCGCCGCGAGCGACGCCTCCGTGGTCTACCTGACGCCCTCACACCATTTCCCGCTCGGCACGGTCATGCCCGCGGCGCGGCGGCTCGAGCTGCTGCGCTGGGCCTCCGCCGCTCCGGACCGGTATATCATCGAGGATGATTACGACAGTGAGTTCCGCTATGCCTCCCGCCCCATCCCCGCGCTGGGCGAGCTGGATCGCGCAGGCCGCGTGGTGTATGTCAACACCTTCGCCAAAAGCCTGGCGCCCGGCCTGCGCATCAGCTATCTGGTGCTGCCGGACGCGCTCATGGCCCGCTACCGCGCGCAGTTCTCGCTCTATTCCTCCACCGTACCCAGCTTTGACCAGCATACGCTCGCCGCGTTTATGCGCACGGGGGGCTTCGAACGGCATATCAGCCGCAGCCGCAAGGTGTACCAAGCGCGGCGCGACGCGCTCATGGCCGCGCTCGACCGGGAGCTGGCCGGCCTGCCGCACGAGGTTTCGCGCTCCGAAGCCGGACTGCACCTGCTGCTGCATATGCGCAGCGGCATGCTGGAAGGCGAGCTGATCAACCGGGCACGCGCGGTCGGGGTGCGGGTCTACGGTCTGTCCGCCTATTACACGCCGCCGGTCAAGCCGCCGCGGGCCACGCTGGTGCTCGGCTACGCCGGCCTGACCGAGCGCCAGATCGACGAAGCCGCCGCGCTTCTGCGTCAGGCCTGGGACGGCCGCTGAAGCAATAAGCCCTGATACTGTCAGGGCTTATTTTCTTCTTTTTCCTTATCCTCTTTCTTTACCGAGTGGGCGAACACCACCGACTGGTCTCCGAACCGCTCCCGCAGTGCATCCACCGTCCGGTCCAGCCGGCGCTGCTTTTCGCGCGCCTGCCGCGCTTCCGCTGCGTCAAACAGGGAAAGCTGCTCGCACGACTGCGCTTCGGGCAGCAGGTTCGCCGCCGTGACCGACAGCATCCGGATCGGCCTGCCGATCTGCCAGTGCGCGCGCAACAGGGCCATGGAAATATCGATCAGCGCGCGCGTGGAATTGGTCGGGCGTTCCAGCGTGACCTGCCGCGAGCGGTTGCGGAATTCCGGATCGCGGATGCCGAGCTGCACGGTCTGGCACACCAGCCCATGCCGCCGCAAGCGGCGGCCGACATTGTCGCACAGTGCGGTCAGCCCCATCCGGCATTCGTCCTCGCCCACCAGATTATGCGCGAATGTCATGCTGTTCCCCACGGATTTGACCTCGCGCTCCTCGTAAAACGGGCGCACCGGCTCGTCGTCCTCCCCGCGGGCGTAGCACAGCAGGGTGTCGCCCATTTTCCCGAAAACGCCGTGCAGGAACGCAGGGTCGCACACGGCCAGATCGCCTATGGTATACACGCCCAGGCGGCTGAGCTTATCCAGCGCATGCCGACCCACATACAGCAGCGCGCTGACCGGCAACGGCCAGACCTTGTCCTTGTAATTCCCGCGCGAAAACACGGTTGTCCCGTCCGGCTTTTTGTAATCGCTGCCCAGCTTGGCGAACGCGCGGTTGAACGACACGCCCACCGAGATCGTCAGCCCTACCTCCACGCGCATGCGGCGGCGCAGCTCGTCCGCGATCTGCTCCCCCGTGCCGAACAGATGTGCCGTTCCGGTTACATCCAGAAAGGATTCATCAATACCGAACGGGTCAACCAGATCGGTATACTGTAGGTACAACTCGTTGCACCGGCGTGAATATTTGACATACTCCGACCGGTGCGGCGCGACCAGGCGTAAGTCTGGACACTTACGCCTGGCCTGCCAGATGGTCTCGGCCGTTTGTACACCGAACGCTTTCGCTTTCTCATTTTTTGCAAGGATGATGCCGCGCCGGCTTTCCGGATCGCCGCAGACCGCGCTCGGCCCTTCGGCCAGCGTGGGGTCGAGCAGCGTCTCCACCGAGACATAAAACGCGTTACAGTCACAGTGCAGGATCGTGCGTTCCACAGCATCCCCTCCCACCGAACATTTGTTTCTTTTATTATACCGTGAAAATTCCGTCTTGACAACCGTATCCGATCAGGTCTATACTGAGTTTGCAAGCAAGGGTGCCGTGATGAGCGGCTGAGAGGGCGAGAGCCTAACCTTTTGAACCTGTTGGTTAACACCATCGTAGGGAAGCTGTCGCATCGCAGAACATTCAAATGCCCCGGTTTTACCGCATGGTGAAACCGAGGCATTTTTTCTTGCGGAAAAGAGGGGGTATTTTGATGAAAGTAAACGGACAAACACAGCCCTGCCCTGCGTTACTGACCGTGCAGGCCCTTGTGCAGTCGCGCGGCCTTGACCCGCAGCGCGTGGCGGTGGAAAAGAACGGGCATATCATCCCGCGCAGCCGCTTTGCAGAGGAGACGCTGTGCGACGCCGACACGGTCGAGATCGTACAGTTCGTGGGCGGAGGCTGAATACGATGGTTTTAACACAGAAAGAGCTGCACGACGCGCTCTCCGGCCGGCACGGCGCCGCTGTTCAGGCGCAGCTCGACCGCGCCGCGGTCGGCATCGCGGGGCTGGGCGGACTCGGCTCCCATATCGCCGTATCGCTCGCGCGGCTCGGGGTCGGCCGGCTAGTGCTTGTCGATTTCGACGTGGTCGATGTGACCAACCTCAACCGCCAGCACTATACCATGAAAGACATCGGCATCCCCAAAACACTCGCCCTCCTGGAACAACTAGAGGCAATCAATCCATACTTAAATTACGAAACGTATACCGAGCGCATCATTCCGGCAAACGCCGCCCGTCTGTTCGCGGGCTGCGACGTGGTATGCGAGGCGTTCGACCGCCCCGACCAGAAAGCCATGCTGATCGAAACGCTGCTCGAACAGCAGCCGAAAACCCCTATCGTCTCCGGCAGCGGCATGGCAGGCTTCGGCTCGGCCAACGCCATCCGCACGGAACGGCGGTTCGGCCGCCTGTACCTCTGCGGGGACGGAATGAGCGATGTATCCGACGGGCTGGGGCTGATGGCGCCGCGTGTCGCAGTCTGCGCGGCGCACCAGGCGGCCATGACGCTGCGCCTGCTGCTAGGCGAGCACGAACCGTAACGGGCAAAAAAGAAAAAGGCCCTGCGGGCCTTTTTCCGGATGGGGTCGGCGCTTACTCCTCACGGGGCAACTCAGAGGCGCAGTGCGCGCATTTGGTCGCCGCGATCGGGATATCGCTGCAGCAATACGGGCATTTCTTGGTCGTCGGGGCGGCGGGCGCGTCCGGCTTTCTTCCCAGGCTGGTCAGCTTGTTGACCGCCTTGAGCATGCAGAACAGCACGAACGCCATAATCAGGAAATTGATGACCGAGGTCAGGAACGCGCCGTACTTGAGTTCGATTCCCGCAATCTGCAGTGTGAACGCGCTCAGGTCGGTGTTGCCCGCCAAGCCGAGGAGCGGGTTAATCAGGTTATCGGTCAGCGAGGTCACAATGCTGGTGAACGCGCCGCCGATGATAACACCGATCGCCATATCCATCACGTTGCCGCGCAGCGCGAAGGACTTGAATTCCTCAATAAACTTTTTCATACTGGCACCTCAAAATCTTTTATTTTTCTCCCTTTTCATAGTATATCGACCTTTTTCGAGCCGGTCAAGCAAAAATTCACAAAAAAAGGAGTGCTTTTTATGGCAGACAAGCTGATTCTGGGCGGGCATGAATTCACCTCCCGCTTCATCCTCGGTTCGGGCAAATATTCGCTCGACCTGATCAACGCCGCCGTACATCACGCGGGCGCACAGATCATTACCCTCGCGCTGCGCCGTGCGAATGAAGGCGGCGTGGCCAACATTCTGGACTATATCCCCTCGGGCGTGACCCTGCTGCCCAATACCTCGGGCGCGCGCAACGCGGAGGAGGCCGTGCGCATCGCGCGCCTGTCGCGCGAATGTGGCTGCGGCGACTTTGTCAAAATCGAGATCATGCGCGACAGCAAATACCTGCTGCCCGACAATCAGGAAACCATACGCGCGACCGAAATCCTCGCCAAAGAGGGCTTTATCGTCATGCCGTACATGTACCCTGATCTGAATGTTGCCCGCGACCTGGCCGGCGCGGGCGCGGCGTGCGTCATGCCACTCGGTGCGCCGATCGGTACGAACAAGGGCCTGACGACACGGGAATTCATCCAGATCCTGATCGACGAGATCGACCTGCCCATCATCGTGGACGCAGGCATCGGCCGCCCCTCGCAGGCCTGCGAAGCCATGGAAATGGGCGCGGCCGCGGTCATGGCAAACACCGCGATCGCCACCGCGGGCGACATTCCGGCGATGGCGGCAGCGTTCCGGCAGGCGATCGAAGCGGGCCGCACGGCGTATCTCGCCGGATTAGGGCGCGTGCGCGAAACCGCGTCCGCCTCCTCCCCGCTGACCGGCTTTTTGCACGATTGAGCCGCGTCCCCCCGAAAACCGCAGGAAAGGAACTTTTTCATGAACGACAACAAGACGGAGATCGTCTCCGCAAGCTATATCACCGCCGAAACCGACCACATGGCGTACCAGCCCGGCATGGACGACATCGGCTCGGAAATACAGGACGGGGTTATCGCCCGTATGAACGCCTACGACGCGAACCGCTACACCGCCGCGGATGTGCAGCGCGCGCTGCAGCGTGATGTGCTGCAGCCCGAGGATTTCGCCGCGCTGCTGTCGCCTGCGGCCGCGCCTTTCCTCGAACAGATGGCGCGGCGCGCGCAGGCCGAAACGCGGAAGCACTTCGGCAACTCGGTGCAGATGTTCACCCCGCTGTACATCGCCAACTACTGTGAAAACTACTGCGTCTACTGCGGCTTCAACTGCCATAACAAGATCCGCCGCGCCAAGCTCGACGCGAAGGAGATCGAACGGGAGCTGCAGGCGATCGCGGCCACCGGCCTGCAGGAAATCCTGCTGCTCACCGGCGAAAGCCGCTCCATGTCGCCGGTTTCCTACATCGGCGAGACGGCCAGGTGCGCGCGCAAGTATTTCCGTGTGATCGGCGTCGAAATCTATCCGCTCAACGTAGAGGAATACGCCTACCTGCATGCGTGCGGCGTGGATTATGTGACCGTATTCCAGGAAACCTACGACGCGGACAAATACAAGACCCTGCACCTTGGCGGACATAAGCGCATCTTCCCCTACCGCCTGAACGCGCAGGAGCGTGCGCTGATGGGCGGCATGCGCGGCGTGGGCTTCGCGGCGCTGCTCGGCCTGTCCGACTTCCGCAGGGACGCGTTCGCGACCGGCCTGCACGCCCACCTCATCCAGCGCAAGTACCCGCACGCGGAGATCGCGTTCTCCTGCCCGCGTCTGCGGCCGATCATCAACAACGACAAGGTGGGGCCGAAGGACGTACACGAGCCGCAGCTTCTGCAGGTCGTGTGCGCCTACCGCATATTCATGCCGTTCGCGTCCATCACGATTTCGACGCGCGAGCGCGCGGACTTCCGTGACAACATCATCGGCATCGCCGCGACCAAGATCTCAGCAGGCGTCGATGTGGGTATCGGCGGCCATTCGGGCGAGGAAAAGGGCGACGAGCAGTTTGAAATCTCGGACGAGCGCTCGGTCGAGGAGGTCTATGATGCCATCTGCCGGCACGGGCTTCAGCCGGTCATGGCCGATTATCTGTACGTCTGACCACCGCAGGCATCCCACACGGGAGGGGGACTTTCTCCCGCAGCCTTTTGTCAGCCGCCGGAACACGGCGCGCCGCCGCGGACAGAGCGCACCGCATGCTGCGGCGGTCTGGGAAACGCCGTGTTCGGGTGACAATATAAGAAAAGGAGCATCAGCAAGCCATGAGAAACTATGCAACCCAGATGGACGCCGCCAAGCGCGGCATCGTCACGCCGGAGATCGAAACGGTCGCCAAAAAGGAGAACCGTCCGGTCGAGTTCATCATGGAACGCGTCGCAAAGGGTACGATTGCGATTCCGGCCAACATCAACCACAAAAGTCTGTCCGCGGAGGCGGTGGGCGACGGCACCCGTGTCAAGATCAACGTCAACCTCGGCATTTCGGGCGACTGCAAGGATTATGAGATGGAGATGCGCAAGGTACGCATGGCCATCGATATGGGCGCGGAATCCATCATGGACCTGTCCAACTACGGCAAGACCAATACGTTCCGCCAGCAGCTCATCGACCTTTCTCCCGCCATGATCGGCACGGTACCCATGTATGATGCAATCGGGTATCTGGAAAAGGACCTGCTGGAGATCTCCGCGCAGGATTTCCTGCGCGTGGTAGAGGCGCACGCCAGGGAGGGAGTGGACTTCATGACCATCCACGCGGGCCTCAACCGCCGCGCGGTCGAGGCCTTCATGCGCGAGGGGCGCAAAATGAATATCGTATCGCGCGGCGGCTCGCTGCTGTTCGCGTGGATGCAGATGACCGGCCACGAGAACCCGTTCTTCGAGTATTACGACGATGTGCTTGACATCCTGCGCCAATACGATGTGACCATTTCGCTCGGCGACGCGCTGCGCCCCGGCTGCCTGGCCGACGCCTCGGACGCGGGCCAGCTCAGCGAGCTGATCGAGCTGGGCAGCCTGACACGCCGCGCCTGGGCGCGCGATGTGCAGGTCATGGTCGAGGGGCCGGGCCATATGGCGATGGACGAAATCGCAGCCAACATGAAACTGCAGAAGCGCCTGTGCCACGGCGCGCCGTTCTATGTCCTCGGCCCGCTTGTAACCGATATCGCGCCCGGCTATGACCATATCACCTCGGCGATCGGCGGCGCAATCGCGGCGCAGGCCGGCGCGAATTTCCTATGCTACGTCACACCGGCCGAGCATCTGCGCCTGCCGGATGAGAACGACGTACGCGAGGGGATCGCTGCCAGCAAAATCGCGGCGCACGCGGCGGATATCGCGCTCGGCCTGCCCGGCGCGCGCGACCGCGACAACGCTATGGCCGAGGCCCGTCACCGGCTGGATTGGGAACGACAGTTCTCGCTCGCGCTCGATCCGGAAAAGGCCGAGCGATTTTACAACCAGGTGCCGCCGAGCGAACGGCACCAATGCTCGATGTGCGGCAAAATGTGCGCCGTGCGCACGACCAACCTCATTCTGGAAGGGAAAAAGATTGCGTTCTGCAGCGAAAAGGGCGCTTGCTGATGCAGACCGTTCCGGCAGGCCCGCCTTCCAGAAGATAAGAAAAACAGGCCGCGGCGCGGCCTGTTTTTTACGCTTCCCACGCGGCAGCCTTTTTACCGGCAGGGGGTATAATCGATTTCCGACCGCTCCTCCGTCGCCTCCAGCTTGAAGATGACAGGCCGCAGCCCATCGTTGCAGCTACAGATCGCTACGCCCGGCTTGCGGATCCAGTCGCCATAATAAAACGTTTCCTTTCCCGCGCCGTGTGCCAGCGCGAATACATACTGGTAGATGGCTTTCCACGCCTCGTCGCACAGCCCGTCCGGCTTGGCGTAATCAGCGTAGAACACCTGTCCCTCGCGGAGCATCGGGCAGGCCTTCAGCCCCTCGGCCCCATACTCCCGCGCGAGCTCTTCATCCAGCGTGGTTTTCAGCACCGTGATTTTTACCTTGTTCATATCCTTATCCCTCCTTTTCCCATTGTACTATAAAAGGGAAAGCGCGGGCAAGCCCGCGTCGGGAAATATCCGGTCCCGCCACGCGTCACAGGCTCCACAGCGCGGCAAAGCCCACGCGGAGCAGCGCGCCGCAGACGGCCAGCAGGATACAGAGCGCATACGGTGTGCGGCAGGTACGCAGCGAATACCGCCCCGTCGTTTCCCCGCTCTGCCACACCATCGCGCAGGCCGCCAGCAGGGCGGAAACGCTGAGCACAGCGGGTATGCCGGCCGCGCACAGCGAAAGCAGCAGGCTTTCCTCCCGCCCGACGCCGACCGCTACGGTCAGCGCAAGCACAAAGCCGCGCGCCGCTGCCAGTCCGGACAGGAAAAACGCCGCCGGACGCAGCAGCACGCATACTAGCGGCAGCGCCACCCATAGCACCGCGCACAGCACGCTTTTCACCGCCTGCCCCGGCAGCGCTGCAAGCATGGCGGTCAGCTCGACCGCACTGTCTCCCTCGCTGGCATGCAGGCCGGTGAGTCCGCCCGCCAGCGCGCCGCACAAAAACATGGCGCACAGGAACAGGAACGCCGGCGTGCGCACCAGGGAATCAAAAAAACCGAGAATATGCTGTTTCTTCATACGTCTCCCCCTCACGGAAGGTCATGAAACAACATATTCTCGGTTCGGAATTTTTAGAACCCGCTTCAGCGGCAGAGCGCGTCCACCATATCGCGGCAGGGCTGGTGCAGGAACAGCCGCACTCCGTCGTCGATCGCATAGGTCGCATACAGGCCGCCGTCCTCGCCGCGGTGGATGGTAGCGGCGATGATCTCCGTCCCAAAGACCACGCGCTCCTTGACGAACGCGATATCCACTGCGCCGCTGTCGCAGATGGTGACCAGCGTCCGCCCGCGGGTACACTGGGAAATCGGCGCAAGCTCGGTCCCCATCTCACGCCTGGATGCGCAGACCAGCACGATCTCGCTGTTGACCACGGCCGCGGCGCTGCTTTCGCAGAGCTGCACACCGCGCCCCGCGGCCGCTTCGACCGCCGCCTTGTCCTGCTCGGACAGGAACATATTGCCGGCGGGGATGATCTGCCGGTCCAGAATCGCGCGGACTAGGCGCGGCACATATTCATCCTCACCGATTACAGCTACACGGATATTATGCGGCATACCATCATCTCCTTTACGAAGCACTGAAAAATACAGTATTCATTATACGGCACAATATACCACATCTGCAACGAATTTTACAAAAACTTCACCTTAATCGGCACTGTGCTCAATTATTGCACATTTTATCCATTGCTTTCAAGTAGATTGCACATTCCAGGCGTTTGCGCTCCATTTCGCAGCCCAGATCGTAGGAATCGTTCATATCGTGGTTCATATTGTAATTTGCCGCCGAGCATCCGCCCGAGCAGTAGAACTTTGCCCAGCATTTCTGACACTTGGGGCGCGAATAAATATTCATGCCAGCAAAACGGGCCGCGATGTCCATATCGAACGACTGGTCGAGTACGCTGCCCTGCTTGAATTCCTCCTTGCCGACAAACTGGTGGCAGGGATAGATGTCGCCGTCCGGCGTGACCGCGACATACTCGTAGCCCGCGCCGCAGCCGCGCAGCCGCTTGACCACGCACGGTCCCTGGTCCAGATCGACCATGAAGTGAAAAAATGAGAACGGCTTCCCCGCCTTTCTCCGCTCCAGCATGATCTCGGTCAGGCGGTCGTACTCGGCCTCTATCTGGGGCAGGTCGGCCTCGGTCAGGTCATAGCCGCAGCCCGGGTCCGCTGTGACCGGCTCGACCGAAAGGCGGTTGAAGCCCGCGTCCGCAATATGGACGACGTCCTCGGCAAAGTCCAGGTTGTGCGAGGTGAACGTACCCCGCGCATAATAGTCCTTTTCCGGATCACGGGCATCGACCAGCGCCTTGAACTTAGGTACAATCACGTCATAGCTGCCCGCGCCGGACACGGTCTTGCGGAACTCATCGTTGACCGACGGGCGCCCGTCGAGTGAGAGCACGACGTTATCCATATTCTCGTTGATATACGCCTGCTTGTCCGCATCAAGCAGCAAACCGTTGGTGGTGATGGTAAAGCGGAACTTTTTGCCATGCTTTTCCTCCAGACTGCGGGCATAATCGACCGTCTGGACAACCGTATCCCACGCCATCAGCGGCTCGCCGCCGAAGAAGTCCACCTCGATATTATGCCGCTTTCCCGAACGCGCGATCACAAAATCGATCGCCTTTTTCGCAATCTCCGGCGGCATAATCTTGCGCCCCTGGCCGAAATCGCCAGTGGATGCAAAGCAGTATTTGCACCTGAGGTTGCAGTCATGCGCGACATGCAGGCAAAGCGCCTTGACCGGCGCGCCGACCGGTATGTAGCGGCTGACATCGATATAGTCGTCCTCCGCAAACAGCAGGCCAGCCCGCTTCAGCTCGTACAGCTCGCCATAGGCCTCGCGCACCTCTTCCGCCGGATACTGCGGCAATGCGTCCACGATCGCCTGCGGGCATGCTTCCGCCATATCGGCATCGATCAGACCGGACACGGCATAGCACAGCTCGTCCAGCACATGCACCGCGCCGGAGTTGACATCCAGCACGAAGTGCAGCCCGTTTTTCACATAACGATGGATCATTTTATTATTTCCTCCGATAATACAGCAAACAAGGCGCGCCTTGACCGGCACGCCTTGCGATTGACTTCATGGAACCCGCGGTTACTTCGCGTGTTCACACTTCTGGTTGGCCACCGTGCAAGAGGTCTTGCAGGCGGACTGGCAGGAAGTCTGGCATTCGCCGCAGCCGCCGTGGGCCGCGGTCTGCTTCAGGGTGGCAGAGGTCAGCGTGGATACATGCTTCATGATAATTCCCTCCTACTTTTTCAAATGACTGTAACGCTTTTTCTTGCGCATACTGGCGCCCGCCAAGCCGCCGAGCGCCGAAGCGGCCAGCGCGCAGAGCAGGCTGATCGCAATACGTACGATATGTGCCGGCTGGTCGAGCAGCGCGGCTCCTGTGGCCAGCAGGATCAGAAAAACCAACATCCCCGCGCCGAGCGCCCAGAAGAATCTGCCGCCGGAGGCGCGCTTTGCGGAAATAAACGCCGCTGCCAGACAGCCAAGCGCCAGAAAGGCCAGGGCAACCGGAGCGATCAGCCCTTCTTCCAGCGTCCCGCGCTGGACAAAAACCGCTCCCACCAGCATCAGAAACAGGGTTGTCAACAAGCCAGCCGCTGCGGACGGCAACAAAATGCCGGCCGGCGACCGGCCCTCATTGGTTTTTCTCATAGCTTACGCATCCTCCCGCCGAACATATGATAGTTTAGCATATTCGGCAAGAATCAAGGATATTACTTAGCGTCCTTATTGGCATCCTTGGGGGCTTCGACCGTTTCGGTCGGCTCGGCCTCCTTGCCGCGGATCGCCCAGCGGTAAATCTTGAGCTTGGTGCGGTCGTTCGACGACTCGATGATCAGCACGTCGTCCTTGATGTTGACGACACGGCCAATGAAGCCGCCGATCGTAGAAATCTCATCGCCCACCGCAATCGAGTTGCGCATCTCGCGTTCCGCCTTGTCGCGCTTGCGCTGCGGACGGATCAGCAGGAAATAGAACAGAACGATGATAATGACCAGCGGAGCAAAGCTCATGATTGCATTCAGGTATTCCTGTCCACCTGGCATTTGTTACACCTCCTCGTGCATTTTGCCGTTAGTATTAATATTATACTGGATATTTTGCCAAAATACAAGCCCTATTTTCTCAGGCATAGGACATCCTGCGGCGCGCATAGGGTAGCGGTATTCCAACCGAAACGAGGTGCATGCCCTATGCTGTTTCCCGCCCTGCTCGCGCTCGGCGGCGCATTCTTTTTCTTCGTCCTGCGCGTGCAGGGCGCAGACGGTTCCTTCCCCAAGCCGCTCACGCCGGAAGAAGAGAGCCGGCTACTGCGCCGGATGCAGGAGGAGGGGGATGAAAAGGCCCGCGCGCTGCTGATCGAGCACAACCTACGGCTGGTCGCGCATATCGTCAAAAAATATTATGCCGCCAGCGCCGAACAGGACGACTTAATCTCGATCGGCACCATCGGGCTGATCAAGGCAGTCAACACCTTCAAGCCGGATAAAAACATCAAGCTGGCCACCTATGCCTCCAAATGTATCCAAAACGAGCTGCTCATGCACTTCCGCCAAAAGCGGAAATCCGCGGGCGAGCTGTCGCTCTCGGACGCGCTGGACACCGACGGGGACGGCAACGCGCTCGCGCTGCAGGACGTAATCTGCTGTGAGGACGACGGGCTTTCCGCGGTTGACGACCACGACCGGTATGACGCCATGCACCAAGCGCTCGCTCACAGTCTCTCCCCGCGAGAGCGTGAGATCATCCGCCTGCGTTACGGTCTGGGACTGCCCGCCCCGCTGCCCCAGCGGGAGATCGCCAAGCAGCTCGGGATCTCCCGAAGCTATGTATCCCGCATCGAAAAGCGGGCGCTGGAGAAGCTGCGCGACGCGCTTAAACAGGCGTAGCGGCGCCTTTTGTTGCCGCGCGGCGCGGTTTATGCTATACTGAGGAAAAGATGTGAAAAAGGAGCCAGCGCCATGAACCATATCCAGGACCGCATCCCGCTTGCAAACGGCACCGCCATCCCCTGTGTCGGCTTCGGCACATGGAAAACGCCCGCCAGTCAGGCGGCCGCTTCGGTTGCCGCTGCGCTCGCCGCGGGATACCGGCATATCGACACCGCAACCGCCTACCACAATGAACAGGCCGTGGGCGAGGCCGTCGCCGCCTCCGGCATCCCGCGCGGCGCGCTTTTCCTCACCACAAAGCTGTGGAATCCCGATCAGGGCTACCGTTCCACGCTCGCCGCATGCGACCGCTCTCTCTGCGCGCTGGGAACGGATTATGTGGATCTTTACCTGATCCACTGGCCGCACGACCCCAAATACTTTGACAACTGGCAGGAGGTCAACCTTGAAACCTGGCGCGCGTTTGAGGCGTTGTATCAGGCCGGCAAGGTCCGCGCGATCGGCCTGTCAAACTTCCGGCCCAGGCATATCGAAAACATCCTGCGCTCCTGTACGGTCAAGCCCATGGTTGACCAGATCGAGTTCCATCCCGGCATGGCGCAGCAGGAAACCGTATCGTTCTGCCGCACGCACGGCATGGCCGTCGAGGGCTGGAGCCCGCTTGGCTCGGGCCGCATATTCCAGGTGCCAGAAATCCAGGCCATGTCGGAAAAATACGGCCGCTCGGTCGCGCAGCTCTGTCTGCGCTGGGCGCTGCAGCATGACGTGATCCCGCTTCCCAAAAGCGTCACGCCCGCCCGCATTGCGGAAAACGCACGGCTTTTTGATTTTTCGCTTGACGAAGCAGATATGCGGACGTTGGACGCCCTGACCGGCTGCGGATGGTCCGGACTTGACCCCGATCACCTGGTATATTAATGGAAAGGGCGGCACGACCCGCGCGCAAGCCTGTGTCTGAATCAGAAAAAAAGCAGCTTTCCGCAAAGGAAAGCTGCTTTTTCAGTGGCAGCCGAAGAAGGATTCGAACCCTCACAAACAGAGTCAGAGTCTGTCGTGCTACCTTTACACAATTCGGCTATCAATGCTTGCCAGTCAAACTGACAGAAAGTATTATACAATAGGTTTTGCCGCAAAGTCAAGCTTTTATCCAAATTTTTTTAATTTTTTTCGCTCCGTCCGGCGAGGCGGGTGCCGCCGCGGCATAGGGCGCGTTTTTTCCGTCCATACTACAATCCCAGCCGCAAGCGCGGACGCAGGGCCGGCGCGTCTTCCCGTTCCCCGCCGCAAGCGTTGCGTAACCGTGCGGAAATCGCAAATATTGACAGTTTTATACCTTTATATCGCACTATTTTTGATGATAAAACAAGTGGAAAAACCACTAAAAAAACAGTATAATAATATCTGCACGAAAATTTTCCGCTGATGGAGGAATATACATGATCCGAAACGATTTGCGCAACATCGCCATCATCGCGCACGTCGACCACGGCAAGACCACGCTGGTCGACCAGATGCTCAAGCAGGCGGGCGCGTTCCGCGAGAACCAGGTGGTCGAGGAGCGCGTGATGGACTCGGGCGATATCGAGCGCGAGCGCGGCATCACCATCCTTGCAAAAAACACCTCGGTACACTATAAAGGCGTCAAAATCAACATCGTTGACACACCGGGCCACGCCGATTTCTCCGGCGAGGTCGAACGCATCCTCAAGATGGTGGACGGCGTCGTCCTGCTGGTGGACGCAGCCGAAGGCCCCATGCCCCAGACCCGCTTTGTTTTGCAGAAGGCGCTGGAATTCGGCCACAAGATCATCATTGCGGTCAACAAGATCGACCGTCCGGACGCGCGCCTGAACGAGATCGGCGACGAGGTACTCGAGCTGCTTTTGAACCTCGACGCGACCGACGAGCAGCTCGACAGCCCGATCGTCTACTGTTCGGGCCGCGCGGGTACGGCCTCCATGTCCCCGAACGCCGAGGGGACCGACCTGACCCCGCTCTTCGAACAGATTCTGGAGCACATTCCAGCCCCGCAGGTGGATACCGACGGCCCGACGCAGATGCTGGTTTCCTCGATCGACTACAACGACTATGTAGGCCGCATCGGCATTGGCCGTATCGAGCGCGGCTCGATGAAGGTGGGCCAGCAGGTCACGGTGTGCGACTACCACGGCACGACCCAGCCGTACAATGCCAAGGTGGTCACGCTTTACACCATCGAGGAACTGGAGCGCAAGCCGGTGGACGAGGCCACCGCCGGCGAAATCGTGTGCTTCTCAGGCATTGAAAACGTCACCATCGGCGAAACGCTGTGCGACCCGAACACGGTCGAGCCGCTGCCGTTCGTCAAGATCTCCGAGCCGACGGTCGAGATGACTTTCTCGGTCAACGATTCCCCGTTTGCCGGACGCGAGGGCAAGTTCGTCACCTCCCGCCATCTGCGCGAGCGCCTGTTCCGCGAGCTTTTGAAGGACGTGTCCCTGCGCGTCAACGAGACCGACACCACGGACTCCTTCCGCGTGTGCGGCCGCGGGGAGATGCACCTGTCCATCCTGATCGAGAACCTGCGCCGCGAGGGGTACGAGTTCCAGGTCGGCGCGCCCAAAGCGCTGTTCCGCGAGATCGACGGTAAAACCTGCGAGCCGGTCGAGCGCATGATCGCGGATGTGCCGCAGGACGCGGTGGGCGCGATCATGGAAAAGATGGGGAACCGCAAGGGAGAGCTGGTCTCCATGAACCCCAAGGGCGCGGACCGCATGCGTCTCGAATTCCTCATTCCAGCGCGCGGCCTGTTCGGTTACCGCACCGAATTTTTGACCGATACCAAGGGCGAGGGCGTGCTGTCCTCGGTGTTCCACAGCTACCAGCCGTATAAGGGCGATATCTCCAAGCGCACCACCGGTTCGCTGATCGCGTTTGAAACCGGCGAGGCGGTCGGCTACGGCCTGTTCAACGCGCAGGAGCGCGGCCCGCTGTTCATCGGCCCAGGCACACAGGTGTACGAGGGCATGGTCATTGGAGAGAACCCGCGCGGAGACGATATGGCGGTCAACGTGTGCAAGAAAAAGCAGCTCACCAACATGCGCGCCTCCGGCTCGGACGACGCGCTGCGCTTGATCCCGCCGCGCCAGATGTCGATCGAAGCGGCGCTGGAATTCATTTCGGACGACGAGCTGCTCGAGATCACGCCCAAGAGCGTGCGCGTCCGCAAAAAGATCCTGTCCAACACCGAGCGCCTGAAAAAGGTAAAGGGCGGCAAAAAATAATCCTGTTCAACCAAAACCATTTCAATAAAGGAGTTTTTCCACCATGGCAATTAAAGAAGTTCTTCATTCCGATTTCGCGCCCAAGGCGGTCGGCCCGTATTCCCAGGCCGTTGTCACGGGCAACCTGATCTTCACCTCCGGCCAGGTGCCGATCGACCCTAAGACCGGCAAGATCGAGGCCGCTACCATCGAGGAGCAGACCGAACAGGTCATGAAAAACCTGCATTATGTACTCGCCCAGGGCGGCGTGGCGTTCGACCGTGTGGTCAAGACCACCTGCTTCCTGTCCGACATCAATGATTTCGCGGCGTTCAACGGCGTGTATGCCAAGTATTTCCCCGAAAATCCGCCCGCGCGCTCCTGCGTGCAGGTCGCGGCGCTGCCGCTCGGCGCAAAGGTCGAGGTGGAAGTCATCGCGGTCAGAGGCTGAGGACGGATGGACAAGCAAAGAGGACGGAAAAATTTCCGTCCTCTTTTTGCTATGCGTTCTGCTCGGCCTGTTTGACCGCCTCAAGGTACTGCCAGAGCAGCACCAGCGTGATAACCGTTATCACAATATTGCATGCTTCTGCAAACCAAGCCGCCCCCAACTGTTCCGTGATTCCGACGACCACCCCGCCAATCAGAGACAGCCAGAAACACCGTTTGATGCGACCCTGCGGATAAGCATAGCCGCGCAAGGCAGCCAAGTCGTCCAGTCCGAAATAAAAATAATAATCTGCAACGAGCAGTACAATCGCCCCTGCCAGCGCGGCCAGCGCAAAGATAACGCTCAGTATCGAGCCGAACGCCAGCAGCCCGAGCAACGAACACCCAACCGTCAGCGCCAGTCCGGTGATCAGCACACGGTATGCGCGCGCCATCCCATCCGATACGTCGGCCAGCGCGCGCACCTGCACAATCCGCACGATAAGCAAAACAATGCCGGCCACCGTGACCAGAATGTTATCAAAAAACGAAAACACAAAGCCAATCACCTGCACCTGCCAGATGATCCGCAGGTTCCGGTAAACCGGCCGCTGGATTCCCTCTAAATTCTCTTCCATCCCGATCTCCTCCCTTTTCTTTCACTATAACAGATACCATCCCCTGTTGCAACAAAAAACAGGTAAAGCCGGCAGCGTCCGGCAGAGCAAAAAAAGGCTTCGGAACCATAGGGTTCCGAAGCCTTTTTCCTCTTTGGCAAAATCAGTCCTGATGCTCCTCAATATACTTGACGATATCGCCGATGGTGCTCATCTGGGTCGCTTCCTCATCGGAAATGGTAATGCCGAAGTTCTCCTCCAAGTCCATCATCAGCTCGACAACGTCGAGGGAGTCCGCGTTCAGGTCCTCCTTGATTTTGGTGTCCATGGTCATGGTAGAAGCATCAGCGTCAAACTTGTCAGCCAGCAGCTCGCAGATCTTTTCAAACATGGGTCTACACTCCTTCGATTTCTTCTTGTTTTATTTGTCTGAAAACTCCGATCTTACGGAATTTTTCATACCGTTTTTGCAGCATCGTATCCATATCCGGCTCGGCCGCCAGTTCCGCGAGCGTGTCGCGCAGCGCGCGGCCCACGTTGCGGATCAGTTGTGAGCCCGACTGCCCCTCCGGTATGATGCCCTCGATCATGCCGAATTCGTACAGGTCCTGCGCGGTGATGCGCAGCGCGTCCGCGGCCTCTCCCTCGCGCGTAGGGTCTTTCCACAGGATAGACGCGCAGCCGCGCGGCGAAACGACCGAATAGATCGCGTTTTCCAGCATCAGCACGCGGTCGGCCACAGCCAGCGCCAGCGCGCCGCCCGAGCCGCCCTCGCCCGTGACAATTGAAATCACCGGCGTCTTCAGCTCGATAAACTCATAAAGGCAGCGGGCGATCGCCTCGCCCTGCCCGCGCTCCTCCGCGCCCACGCCCGGGTATGCGCCCGAGGTATCCACAAAATTGATGACTGGGCGGCGGAACTTTTCCGCCTGGTGCGCAAGACGCAGCGCCTTGCGATAGCCCTCCGGATTGGCCATGCCGAAGTTCGCGTCCATATTCTGCTCAATCGTGCGGCCCTTGCGGTGGCCGATCACGGTTACCGGCGTGCCGTTCAACCAGCCGATGCCCGCCATGATCGCGTGGTCGTCCGCGAAATAGCGGTCGCCGTGCAGTTCGATGAAATCATCGAACAGCGTCTCGATATAGTCGCTCAACATAGGCCGCTTGGTATCGTGTATGATGCGCATTTTTTCGCTTGCCGGCCTGTTATTCTTCATGGCGCCACACCTGCCGTTTCTTCCCCTTGGGCGCACAGTGGAGCTTGAGCAGGTTCTCCAAAGTTCCCCTCAGTTGATTGCGCGGAACTATTTTATCACAGAAGCCATGCGAAAGCAAGAACTCCGAGGACTGAAAATCCTCCGGCAGCGTCTCGCCGATGGTTCCCTCGATCACGCGCCGCCCCGCAAAGCCGATGGTTGTGCGCGGCTCGGCGAGGATGATGTCGCCCAGCATCGCGAACGAGGCGGTCACGCCGCCAGTCGTCGGGTCGGTAAGCACGGTGATATACAGCAGCCCTGCATCCGAGTGCCGCCGCGCCGCGGCGGACACCTTGGCCATCTGCAGGAGCGAATACATCCCTTCCTGCATACGCGCGCCGCCCGAACAGGTGAAAACCACCACGGGCAGCCCTTTTTCGGTCGCGTATTCGAACAGGCGGGTCAGCTTTTCGCCCACAACCGAGCCCATGGACGCCATCATGAAGTGGCTGTCCATCACGCCGATGCAGGTTTCCACGCCGCCAATGCGGCACACGCCGGTTTTGACCGCGTCCAGCATGCCGACCTTTTCTGCCAGCTCCGCAGCCTTATCCGCATAGCCCGGAAAATCGATCGGGTCCGCAGGCGCCAGGTCACCGTACAGCTCGGTAAAGCTGTCCTTATCCGCGACCTGCCGGATGCGGGTGCGCGCCAGCAGGCGGCCGTACCGGCCGCAGTGCGGGCAGACGTACAGGTTTTTCCCGTAAGCATATGCCTTGATCTCCGCGCCACAGCCCTTGCATTTGACTACCTTGACGCCTTCCTCCTCCTGGGGCTTCATCTCCATGGAGGTTTCGCGCGTTTTCTGGAAAAGGTCGATCAGTCCCATACCGTTCCCCCCTTATTAGTGGTCAAAATCGCCGTTGGCGATCGAATTGACATTGAACCGCGCTTCCTCGAAGGCCTTGGAGCGCAGAATGTGCATCTGGTAGTCCGTACCGGTCACGACGCCCTCAAACAACGTCTCGGCCAGCGCGCGGCGCATGCGTGCGATCGCCTGCTGCCGGTCCGCGCCGTAAACGATCAGCTTGCCAATCATGGAATCATAAAACGGCGGTATCTGATAGCCCTGATAGGCCGCCGTATCCATGCGCACGCCCGGTCCGCCCGGCAGGTGCATGGACACCAGCGTCCCCGGACAGGGCGCGAAATTGCGGGCAGGATCCTCGGCATTGATGCGGCACTCGATCGCGTGGCCGCGCAGCGTCAAATCCTCCTGCGCGAACGAGAGCGGCCGGCCCGCCGCGACCCGAATCTGCTCGCACACCAAGTCCACGCCGGTCACCTGTTCGGTAACAGGATGCTCTACCTGAATGCGGGTATTCATTTCGCAGAAATAAAAGTTACGGTCGCTATCCACCAGGAATTCGATCGTACCCGCGTTGCGGTAGCCCACGCGCCTGGCCAGATCGACCGCGGCCCTGGTCATCCTTTCGCGCAGCTCGGGTGTGACGAACGCGGACGGGCTTTCCTCGATCAGCTTCTGATGGCGGCGCTGCACCGAGCATTCGCGCTCGAACAGGTGTACCACGTTGCCGAAATTGTCCCCGATGATCTGCACCTCAATATGGCGCGGGTTTTGGATGTACTTTTCCATATACAGGCGCCCGTCGCCGAAATTGGCGACCGCTTCCGCCGCCGCGCTGTCGTAGGCGTCCTTCAGCTCCCGAACGCTGTGCGCCACGCGGATCCCCTTGCCGCCGCCGCCCGACGCGGCCTTAAGCATAACCGGATACCCGATGCGCTCGGCCTCACTGATCGCCTCGTCAAAATCGCGCAGCGGCCCATCCGTGCCGAGCGCGACCGGCACGCCCGCCGCGATGGCGTTGCGCTTGGCTTCGGATTTATCGCCCATCAGACGGATGGTGGCCGAGGTCGGCCCGATGAACGCCAGCCCGGCCTGGGTGGTAAGCTCGGCAAAATCGGGATTTTCCGACAGGAAGCCAAAGCCCGGATGGATCGCCTGACACCCCGAGGCCAGCGCCGCGGAGATAATGTTCTCCATATTCAGATAGCTTTCCGAAGCGCGCGCCGGCCCGATGCACACCGCTTCATCCGCGATCTGCGCGTGCAGTGCCTCGCGGTCGGCCTCGGAATATACCGCGACCGAAATGATGCCCAGGTCGCGGCAAGCCTGTATGATGCGGACCGCGATCTCGCCGCGGTTCGCGATGAGTACCTTTTGAAACATTGTTTCCCCTGCCTTAGTCCATGATGACCATGCACTTGATTTCCGCCTCGGCGGCCTTCTGATCGCCGACCCAAGCTACGCCCTCGGCGACCGCCATCGGACCGCGGCGCTTGACAAACCTCACCTCCAGCCGGAGCGTATCGCCCGGCTTGGCCATGGCGCGGAATTTCGCCTTATCAATACCGGTATACACCGCGGTCTTCCCCTTGAATTCCGGAATGGACAGCAGCGCCACGCCGCCGACCTGCGCCAGCGCCTCCAGCCGGAACACGGCGGGCATGATCGGGTTGCCCGGGAAGTGGCCCTGGAAGAAAAACTCGTCGCCCGTCAGGTGCAGCGTGCCTACCGCGTGCTCCTCGTCCATTTCGAGGATCTCGTCCACCAGCAGCATGGGCGGGCGGTGCGGAAGGATCTCCATGATCTGTTCTTTGTTCAGCATATTATAATCCCTCTCCTGTGAAAACGCAAGCCCTTTCCCGCCGCGCCCTGCGGCGAACCGGCTGCCGTTTCCCTTATTCGATCACAACGATGATCTGGTTATACTCGACCATATCGCCCGGCTGCGCCAGAATGCGCACGACCGTTCCGTCGCACGGGGACTTGATCTCGTTCATGGTCTTCATCGCTTCCACGATGAATAGCGTGTCGCCCTCCTTGACCTTCTGGCCGACCAGCACGAACGGCGGCGCGTCCGGGGACGGGGAGGAATAGAACGTTCCCACCAGCGGGCTCCTGACCGGCGTACCCTCGGGCAGGTCCTCGGCCGCGGCAGGCGCCTCGTCCTCCGACGCGGCAGCGGGGGCAGCCGCCGGTGCTACCGCCGCCGCGGGAGCCGCCACAACCGGCGCGGGAGGAGCGGATTTGATCTTCAGCTTCATGTCGTCCAGTTCGATCTCTACCTCGCCCAGGCCCTTGGCCTTGAGCGCATCCATCAGCTCGATGGCAACGTCTTTCAGTTCCTTGATATCCATATCTTACACCTTCTTAATCAGGATGCAGGCGTTATGGCCGCCAAAGCCCAACGAATTGGAAATCGCCACGTTCACGGGCATTTCAACCGCCCTGTTCGGGGTGATATCCAGATCGCAGTCCGGATCCGCCTCCTGATAGCCGATGGTTGGCGGCACCACACCGTCGCGGATCGCCATGACGCACGCAATCGCCTCAACCGCGGCCGCGCCGCCCAGCAGGTGGCCGGTCATCGACTTGGTGGACGACACCTTGACCTTGTACGCCTCGTCCCCAAACGCCTTTTTGATGGCGATGGTTTCATACTTTTCATTCAGCGGGGTGGACGTGCCGTGCGCGTTGATATAGTCCACATCCGCAGGAGTCAGGCCCGCGTCCGTGATCGCGCCCAGGATGGCGCGCGAAGCGGCCTCTCCGTCCGGAGAGGGGCTGGTGATATGGTAGGCGTCTCCGGTCGCGCCGTAGCCCGCAATCTCCGCGAGGATCGTCGCGCCGCGCGCTTGGGCATGCGTCAGGCTCTCAAGCACCAGGCAGCCCGCGCCCTCGCCCATCACAAAGCCCGACCGGCGGGCGTCGAACGGAATGGAGGCGCATGCCGGCTCATCGCCCATATGCACGGCTTTCATGTTCTGGAAGCCTGCCATCGAGATCGGGATAATACCGTTCTCGGTGCCGCCGCAGACCACGACGTCCTGATAGCCATGCCGGATAGCGCGCATAGCCTCGCCGATCGCATGGTTGCCCGTCGCACAGGCGGAAACCGGACAGAAATTCTCGCCCTTGAAGCCGAACCGCATGGAGATATACGCCGCCGCCATGTTGGCGATCATCTCCGGAATACACAGCGGGGACACGCGCCCCGGCCCCTTTTCGTTCAGCTTGGGGATCTCCTGCTCAGCGATCTGCAGACCGCCCACGCCCGAGCCATAAATCACGCCCGCGCGGTAGGGATCGAAGCTCCCTTCCCAGAGGCCCGCCTGGTCGACCGCCTGCTGCGCCGCCGCCAGCGCAAAGTGGCAGTTGATGTCCATCCGGCGCGCCTCGCGCTTATCTACATACTGCGTCACGTCGAAATCCTTGACCTCAGCGGCCAGCTTTACCTTAAATTCCGATACATCGAACTTGGTGATCGGACCTACACCGCACTTACCGGCCTTGAGCGACTCCCAAAACGTCTGGACGTCGTTGCCGACCGGCGTGACCGCGCCCATACCAGTGATAACTACCCGTTCCATCAAAGCATCTCCTTCTTCCTCGTTTTCCCGGGACGTGCCGCCTGCGCGTGTCCCGCCCTTCTGCTTCCGTGCGGCAGGTCAAAGCATGCCGCCGTCCGCAACGATGACCTGTCCGGTGATATACGAGGCCGCGTCCGACGCAAGGAACGAAACGATATCCGCGATCTCCTCCGGACGGCCGCAGCGCTTCATGGCGATCTGCGCCAGCATGCCTTTCTTCACATCCTCCGGCAGCACGTCGGTCATATCGCTTTCGATAAAGCCCGGCGCCACCGCGTTGACGCGCACGCCGCGCGCCCCCAGCTCCTTGGCCGCGGATTTGGTCAGGCCGATCACGCCCGCCTTGGAAGCCGCGTAATTCGCCTGCCCCGCATTGCCCGAAATACCGACCACGCTCGACAGGCTGACAATGCTGCCCGCCTTGGCGCGCAGCATCATCGCGCCGACGATCTGGGTCATGTTGAAAGTCCCCTTCAGGTTGGTCGAAACGACCGCGTCAAACTGGTCGGGCTTCATGCGGACGAGCAGCCCGTCGCGCGTGATGCCCGCGTTATTGACCAGCACCGCTGGCACGCCCAGCTCCTCCTTGATCTGCTTGACCGCCGCCTCGCACGCCGCGTAATCCGCGACATCCCACTGCTTTACGACCGCCTTGACGCCGTACGCGCGGCACTTCTCCGCGACGCCCTCCGCCTTCTCCACCGAGGAGGCACAGTTGATCACAACATCATAGCCGTCCTTTGCCAGCTTTTCCGAAATGGCCGCGCCGATGCCGCGCGAGCCGCCAGTTACAATTGCAACACCCATGTTCCCGCTCTCCTTATTCAAAACGCTGATATGCGGTGCGGAGCAGCTGCTCCGCTCCCTCAGTCATGCCGCGCAGGATATCCGCGCACGGGCGCAGCTCGGTGAGCATACCCGCGATCTGGCCGGACATAAACGTGCCTTCCTCATAGTTCCCATCCTGCACCGCCTTGCGCAGAGAACCCGCGGTCGCAGCCTCCAGCTCCTCCAGCGACTGCTCGGTGCCGATCTTCTCCAGTTCCAGGCACTTGCGCGCCATCGGCGTTTTGAGCGAGCGCACCGGATGGCCGGACGGACGTCCGGTAACAACCGTGGAAATATCGCTCGCCTTGAGCACAAGCTCCTTGTACTTATCCGAAATATAGCACTCGTCGGACGCGAGGAACACCGTGCCGCACTGCACGCCCTCCGCGCCCAGCAGGAGCGCCGCGGCCATGCCGCGGCCGTCCGCGATACCGCCCGCCGCGATAACCGGCACATCCACCGCGTCCACTACCTGCGGCACAAGCGGCATGGTCGTCAGCTCGCCGATGTGGCCGCCGCCCTCCATGCCTTCCGCGATAACCGCGTCCGCGCCCGCGCGCGCCATGCGCTTGGCCAGCGCGACCGACGCGACGACCGGCATCACCTTGATGCCCGCGCTCTTCCAGCCTTCCATATATTTGCCCGGATTGCCCGCGCCCGTGGTCAGCACCTCGATCTTCTCGTCGATGGCGAGCTGGGCGAGGTCGTCTGCGTTCGGGGAGAGCAGCATGATATTCATGCCCAGCGGCTTATCCGTAATCGCGCGCGCCTTATGGATCTCATCGCGGATATAATCCACCGGCGCCGCGCCGCCCGCGATGATGCCCAGGCCGCCCGCCTTGGACACCGCCGCCGCGAGGTGGTGCTCCGCGATCCACGCCATCGCGCCCTGCACAATCGGATATTCAATACCGAGAAGTTCTGTGATCTTGGTCTTCATTTGATTCGCTCCCCTTTTACAGTTTGAGTACAAACGCGCCGTAGGTCAGCCCACCGCCGAAGCCGGTGCAGACGATGGTCTGGCCCGCTTTGAGCAGGCCCTTGCGGCGCATCTCGTCCAGGCAGATCGGCACACTGGCCGAAGAGGTGTTGCCGAAGCGGTCCATGTTCACATAGACCTTTTCTTTCGGCAGATGGTAGCGCTTGGCGATCACGTCCAGGATGCGCAGGTTGGCCTGATGCGGCACCACCCAGTCGATCTCCTCGGCCGAAACGCCCGCGCGCTGCAGCGCGGTATCGATTGCCAGCGGAACCGCGCGCGCGGTGAACCGCACGACCGCCGCGCCCTGCATTTTCAGGAAGCGCGCCTTAGGGTCGACTGTCCGCTCGGGCGCGAACGGGTCTTCGACCGGCAGCGCCTCCATGTACAGGTACTCCGCGCCCGAGCCGTCCGCCGCGATAAACGTGGACTGGATGCCCACGGCGGCGTCCTCGGTCGCGCGGTAGACCGCTGCGGCCGCCCCGTCGCCAAACAGGATGCAGGTGGAGCGGTCGGTGTAATCCGTGATGCGGTGCAGCGTTTCCGCCGAAACGACGAGTACGGTCTTCGCCTTGCCCGACCGGATGTAGCTGTCCGCGATGTCGGTCGCGGAGATGAAGCCCGCGCAGGCGTTGTTGATATCCATCGCGCCAACCTGGCGAGCGCCCAGCTTGTCCTGCAGGACGCTCGCGGTGTTGGGCGTGTTGGTATCCGGCGTGCAGGTGCTGACCAGGAGCAGGTCAAGCTCCTCCGCCGTGATTCCCGCGTCCGCCAGCGCGTTCTGCGCTGCGCCGAGCGCCAACTCCCATGTGCGGGTGTTTCTGGCGATGCGGCGCTCGCGCACGCCGGTGCGCTTGACGATCCACTCGTCGCTGGTGTCGACCATCTGCTCGAGCATCGCATTGGTCAGGGCAAACTCCGGAATGCACGATCCCGTGCCGATCAGTTGAGTGTTGATGATAGCCACGCTCCCTAAAATCAAATCGCTCTCCCAAAAACCGTGGAAAAGCGACAATAGTTTGATTGACAAAGTAATCCTTGACTATTATAATAAAAGGACACGAAAATGTCAACCTTTTCCGAGGTCTGGCATCGGTATTTGGAGGAACGAAATGGAATACGGTTTTGCATTTTTCCCCGGCCAGGGCGCGCAGGCCCCGGGCATGGGCAGGGACCTGTACGAAAATTCGCAGGCCGCACGGCTGGTTTTTGAAGAGGCCAGCGACGGGGCGGGCCTGGACGTTGCAAAGCTCTGCTTTGACAGCGATAAGGAGGCGCTTTCCCGCACGGAAAACAGCCAGATCGCGATTTTTACGCACTCGATGGCCGCGCTCGCGGCGCTGCAGGAGGCCGGCGTATCTTTCAAGGCCGCGGCGGGCTTCTCGTTGGGCGAATACACGGCGCTCGCGGCAGCCGGCGTGGTGTCGCTCACGGACGGCGTCAGGATCGTGTCCATGCGGGGCAAACTGATGCAGCAGGCGGCGGACTCGATCGACGGCGGCATGGCCGCCATCCTCGGGCTGGACGACGCGGCGATCGAGCAGGCCTGCGCCCAGGTGACAGGCGGCTTGGTGCGTCCGGTCAACTACAACTGCCCCGGCCAGCTCGTCATCGCGGGCGAGCGCAAGGCGCTGGACGAGGCGGTTGAGAACTGCAAGGCGGCCGGCGCGCGGCGCGCGCTCCCGCTCGCGGTTTCCGGCGCGTTCCACACGCCGCTGATGGCCAAGGCGGCGGCCGAGCTGCGCGCTTATGTGTCGGACTTTACTTTCTCCGCGCCCAGAATGGATATCTACTCCAACCTGGACGGCAACGTACTCGACTGCGCCGACCTGCCCGCGCATCTGGAGCAACACATGATCTCTCCCGTGCGCTGGACGCAGCTCGTCCGCAACGGCATGGCGGCGGGCCTTACCACCGCGTGCGAGATCGGCCCGGGCAAAACGCTCACCGGCTTCGCGGGCAAGATCAGCAAGGAGCTGGCGTGCAAGCCCGTGCAGGACATGGCGGGCGTACAGGCCGCAGCAGAATGAGAATCAAAAAAAGAACCGCTTTCCAGCGGTTCTTTTTTTGATCCATCCTCCAAACGGGGCGGCTTTGCCTCCCTGTCTGATGGCCTGTTTTAGTAAGTCGCCACCACGGCGCCCTTATAGGTTTCCTCGATGAACTGCTTGACCGTATCGCTCTGCAGCGCCTCGGCCAGCGCCTGAATTTTTTCGCTGTCCTCGTCGCCGCTGCGGCAGGCGATCACGTTGACGTATACCTGCGCATACTCCGGATTTTCCGTGATGAGCGAGTCCTCCTTGGCGTTCAGGTCGGCCTGCAGGGCATAGTTGCCGTTGATGACCGCAAGGTCAACGTCCTGCAGCGAACGCGGGAGCTGCTCCGCGGCGATCTCCTGGATATCCAGGTTCTTCGGGTTTTCCACGATGTCCAGCTTGGTCGCGTCCGAGGTCGGGTCGATCCCGTCCTTAAGCTTAATCAGACCCGCGTCCTGCAGAAGCAGCAGCGCGCGCGTCTCGTTGGAGCCATCGTTCGGCACGGCGATGGTAGCGCCGTCCGCCACTTCGTCCAGCGTCGCGGTCTTGCCCGGGTAGATGCCGAACGGCTCATAGTGCATCTCGATCGCGGGGACCAGGTCGCCGTTGTTCTCCTTATTGAAGTTGTTCAGGTACGGGATATGCTGGAAATAGTTCGCGTCCAGTTCGCCCTCAACCAGCGCAGTGTTCGGGGTCACATAGTCGGTGAACTCCACCACTTCGAGCGTGTAGCCCGCCTCGGACAGCACGTCCTTTGCCGCCTTCAGGATCTCCGCATGGGGCGTGGGCGACGCGCCGACCGTAATGGTCTTTGCCGCGTCATCCGATGCGCCGCCGTTATCCGCGTCCTGGTCCTGGCTGTTCCCGCCGCAGGCTGCAAGCGCTGTCAGGCACAGCGCGCCCGCAAGCAAAGCTGCGATTTTCTTTTTCATAATCAGTTCTCTCCTTTTCTCATTGGTGGGACGGCGCGCGGCCGCAGCGCCGCCCCCATATCATTAATTTAATGATAACAAAACAAATTGCTTTACCGGTTGCGCTTATCCAGCCGGCGCGCCAGCCAAAGGCCGGCCTCCTGGAAGATCTGCACGACCACGACAATGATGATCACCGCAACCAGCATAATATCGAACTGATAGCGGTTATAGCCATAGGTGACTGCCACTGCGCCCAGGCCGCCGCCGCCGATAAAGCCGGCCATCGCGGAATAGCCCAGGATAGTGACGACCGAGATCGCGCCGCCGACCATGAGCGAGGGCTTGGCCTCCGGCACAAGCACCTTCCACACGATCTGCCACGGGCTTGCCCCCATAGACTGCGCGGCCTCGATCACGCCAAACGGCACCTCCTTGATGGAGGATTCTACCATGCGCGCCACATAGGGGGCGGCCGCCATGGTCAGCGGCACGATCATCGCGGTCGTGCCAATCGAGGAGCCTGTGATCGCGCGCGTCATCGGCGTAATCATAACGCCCAGGATCAGGAACGGCACCGAGCGCAGAATATTGACAACCACGCCCAGCACGGTGTTGAGTACCGGAATCGGGCGGATGCCGCCCTTATCGCTCACCACCAGCAGCAGGCCGACCGGCAGCCCGATCGCATAGGACACCACGGTGGATACCGCGACCATGTACAAGGTTTCCCACAGGGCCTGCGCCCAGAAATCAGGTGAAAGCATGCGCGTCGCCCTCCTCTACATGCACGTTCTGCGTTTCCAGATAGGCCAGCGCCCGCTTTGCCGCGCGTTCATCCTCCGGCAACTGCAGGATCATCTGGCCATATGCCTTCCCGTCGATATCCTTGGTGTCCGCAAACATGATATTGACCGGCGCCTTGCATTCCAGCACCATGTTGGATACCACCGGCTCAAACGACGAGTTTCCATCAAACACGATGCGGCAGTAATGCCTGCCCGTGGCCAGGCGCTCCCGCCTGCCATCCGGATAGATCAGCTGCTTGGCCATCGCGGACTGCGGGCGGGTGAACACCCGATCGACCGTGCCGACCTCTGCGATGCGGCTGGAATCGATGATCGCCACGCGCTGACAGATCTCCTCGATGACCGCCATCTCATGCGTGATGACCACAATCGTGATGCCGAGCGTCTGATTGATCTCCTTAAGCAGCGCGAGGATGGAGCGCGTCGTCGTCGGGTCCAGCGCGCTGGTCGCCTCGTCGCAGAGCAGGATCTTAGGGTTGGTCGCCAGGGCTCGCGCGATGGCCACGCGCTGCTGCTGGCCGCCGGAAAGCTGGGATGGGTAATTGCCCGCGCGGTCGCTCAGGCCGACGATATCGAGCAGTTCGCGCGCCCGCTTTTCCGCCTCCGCCTTACCCGTCCCCGCGATTTCCAACGGGAAGCAGATATTTTGCAGCGCGGTGCGCTGTTGCAGCAGGTTGAACTGCTGGAAGATCATGCCCATGGAGCGGCGCGCCTGCAGCAGCTCCTTTTTGGAAAGCGCCCCCAGCTCCTGCCCGTCCACCGTGACCGTACCCTCGGTCGGCTTTTCCAGAAAATTGATGCACCGCACCAGCGTGGATTTGCCCGCGCCAGACAGGCCGATGATGCCAAATATCTCGCCGCGTCTGATGTCCAGGCTGACACCGTCAAGCGCCACAACCGTACCCGCGCGCCCGCGGAACGTCTTATTCAGGTTTTGGATTCGCACAATAACATCCTGTTCCAAACCTTATTCCCCCTTGTTTCAAAATAAAAGCGGAAAGCAGTCCTGCTTTCCGCTCGCTTTCCATCTGAACCGCATCGCGCCGCATGACAAATACGGCCCGCTTGCAGCATAACAGCCCTGTTACGGCTGTATTGCAGAAAAACGAGCAAAACCGCACATCATGCACATGGACATTCGCAGTGCCAGCATTACGGTCTCCTCCTTTTCCTACAATTTCTATAGTATATTGCTTGGTTATTAGTGTACCGCTCTTTGCGGGATTTGTCAAGGATTTTTTGTTATCCTCCCGCCGAAAGCCGCCCGAACATCCCACGAAATTCGGACAGATTTCATCCGAGGACATTTTTCCGAATCATTTTATTTCCGTTCCATTCCGAACATCAAAAACCGATCTCCCGCCAATTTCCGCTCATTTCTGAACAAAAAAGACCCAAAGCACGTTTCCGTACCTTGGGTCCTGATTGGTTACTTTGGTGAGACGTTGGGGGTGTTTTGGCGGGGAGGGGCTCAGGGCGTCCAAGGATAATTGGATTATACCGCAATCCGCTCCTACTGACAATCCCCTTTACTTTAGATTAAGCAGTTGATCATGGATGCTAATAGCATCTTAAATGCATTTAATCGACATCAATGTTAATAAATCAAGCTGTTTCCGTTTTTTCTGCATATATGTAGAAAAATCCATTTTAATTATTGACATTTGTCTCGTTGTGTGATACCTTATACTAAGAAAGGAGCGAAAGAGATGGAAAACCTCATTTTGAAGTCGATTTCTGTTGAGAACTTCGCTTCGTTTGCTGAACCAATCACCTTCACAACAGAAGCGGATCTCAGTAAAAAAGAGCACCTTGACAATACATTCGTCTGCGGAGACAGCCGATTTAACAAGGTCTCGTTTCTGTACGGTGCCAATGGATCTGGCAAAACGTTTTTCTGCAAGATTCTCCGGGAGATTCAACGTCTCCTCCTTATTTCTCCATTATCCGCGACAGACGCCGCACAGTTGCTTTCCATTCCCCAGTTGAAAGAAATGGATACCCCTGTAAAAACTTTTGCGTTTGATACCAGTTTCCAAGAGCGGCCCACAAAATTCGCAATTGAGCTTATCATAGACGATATAACTTACCACTACGCCTTTTCTGTCAAAGGGAAAGAAGTTGTCTATGAACTGCTTACCAAAAAATATCGAAGAACGGAAAAGTTGCTTGAACGCACCTCGTCTTCTTTTAAAGACATTACGCTTCGCTCGGATTTAAAAGGATTTGACGCCGCAAAGCATACTGTTAAAGCAGAAACGCTGTGTCTTCCGGTTGCTGGAATGCTTAACACTCCACTGGCTTCCAAAATCGTTGCTGCAATAAGCGGAATCAACGTAGTCAATATGGCAGCTGGCAGGCTAGATCCTGTTAACCCAAAGAAAACTTTCTCTGATGAGCGCCTCAGGAAGTATATTAGCATAGTCAGGAAAGCTGATCCGACCCTTCGCGATATCAAAGTTTCCTTCGAGGAAGAGGAGGTTGCCCGCCATAAGATTTCTTCTGATGATTTTGAGAATCGAGAACTCATTACCAAGAAGACAAAGGTTGGCATAGATTCACGACATGCAGTATATGAAAACGGTGAAGAAACAACCAGCGCGCCGCTTTCCTTTTTCGCTGACGAATCCTTAGGAACAGTAAAGCTTTTCACCGCGTTGCCATATCTCTTTGATGTTTTGGAGACGGGTGGCACTCTCATCATCGACGAGTTAGAAAACGGTCTCCATCTTTCGTTGGCCAAGGAGATTATCAACCTGTTTATCAACGAAGAGAGCAATCCGCATCATGCGCAGCTTATCTGCACTTCACACCAACCACTTTTGGTCGATGGCAACTATCGCCGGGATCAAGTGTGGATAACTGAAAAGGACAGTCGCGGAAAGAGTGTTTTACATAGGATGAGCGACTTTAAAACTTCTCGTGCAAAAGTAAATCTGGCAAATCGCATACTGGAAGGCGCTTTCGGATGCAGGCCGGAACCGTTCTTTGACAACAACACATAAAAAGAGAAAAGAAAAAGACACCGAGCGGCAACTCGGTGTCCTGCGAGATGACAGAAGCACGGAACATGGTACTTTGTCATAATGTACAATTTATTGTACCATGCTTGATTTCCGATTGCAATATAAAATCTGTGTCTAGAAAGGTAAAAAAACGCAGTCTTTTCCCGATAGTGTGATTATATAGATAAAATTCACTTTTAGGAGATCATCATGACTATTAAGTACAAATATTACATTTGCCGTTGTGGCAAACGCATCATCCCTGTTACTAATCCATCTAAGTGCCCTCATTGTGGGCGCGTGACACGTTTGAAGTGAGGTGACCGACATGGGTAAAAATCAGCATGTAACCCCTCATCCTAATGGCGGGTGGCAGGTTAAAGGCGCAGGTAATACCCGCGCTACTGCACGCACCACTACGCAAAAGGATGCGATAGACATCGCCCGCGAGATTGCTCGCAATCAAGGTTCCGAACTGGTTATTCATCGACCTGACGGGCGAATCAGGGACAAGGACTCTCACGGGAAGGACTCCTTCCCTCCAAGAGGATAACACCAATGGGGCATGTCCTGCGGACATGCCCCGTTTCCATCGATATTACGAGAATCTGGAGGCACATATGTCAATCGAACAATACCAAAGAACTGTGAATGCACATGATAAAGATATCGCAAATTTAGAAAAAAAGAAAGCTACTCTCGATAAGAAAGCTGCCGAGGAGCAAAGAAAAGCTGCGAACATTACTATCAGTAAAAATGCATCTACTGCAACGGTAAGAAGTAAATTGAAACAGCGAGATAATCACCTATCTGCAGCAAATAGGGCATCTGGCGAGAGCGCAGCCTTAGCTAATAAGATTGCGAACAAACGAAAAAAGCGCAACGATGCCGCCCTCCACCTGCAAAAAGAAGAAACTAAAGCTCAGAAAAAGCAGAGCATGGCGGCCAAACAGATGCAACAATCCTACGAACGAAGGATTGAAGAACTGCAAGCGCTTTCAGTGCCCCCTGCCATGCTAACAAGTAGAATGGAAGAAAGCACTTTGCCAGAGTATGATGTGTTTGTTTCCCACGCATGGGAAGATAAAGAGGAATTCGTCGATGAATTTGTAGACGAGCTTCGCAAGTTAGGAGTCAAGGTATGGTATGATACCAGCGAAATCAAATGGGGAGACTCGATGAGAGCCAGAATTGATGACGGCCTCAAGAAGTCCAGATTTGGTGTTGCGATTCTTTCACCTGATTACATCAAAGACGGTAAGTACTGGACAAAAGCTGAATTGGATGGGCTTTTTCAGCTGGAAAGCATCAATGGAAAGATACTTTTACCCGTTTGGCACAACTTAACTAAGAAAGATGTTATGGCGTATAGTCCTATTATTGGGAGCAAGTTAGCAATGACCACTGCAACGATGACTGCAGCCGAAATTGCTGCGGAATTGTTATCACTGTTGCCACAGTCAGAAGAAGGCTAACAACTATAATTAGCGAAATCTATCTTAGGCGGCAGGCGGGTAAAACGACTGCCGTGAGGCTGTTTCAAATTATGTGTAAACCTCCTGAGTGGTGTAGAATAGAAGCATCACACAGGAGGTTATACATATGGCCAGAAAGAATCGCACGCC